>CAZULI010000098.1:0-4850 GCA_964621095.1 uncultured Acidimicrobiaceae bacterium
TACACTCCGTGACCCGTGAGAGCGACAGCACCGAGCTATGCCGTCTGAGAATGATGTTCTCGGATGGATCAACCACAACCATTGTTGCTTCTCCTCCCACGACAAGCGGCGTTCCATGGTGGTCAAGGGATGCGATCGCGGCCGGCCGGATCGAGAGACGATCAAAGAACTGTTCCTGATCCAAACCAGCGATACCAATCGCAACCGAGGCCGCCCATTCGAGGCCGAGGATCCCGTTTGGGGCGTACTCGAACGGGACTTCCTTCTCAAGGGCAGCGTGGGGCGCATGGTCGGTTGCGACGGCATCAATCGTCCCGTCGACCAGACCCTCGATCAGCGCCGCCCGATCGCTTGGTTCCCGAAGGGGCGGCATCACCTTGTAATCCGAGTCGGTCGAAGCGATCGCCGTGTGATCGAACGCCAGGTGATGCGGGGACACCTCTGCAGTGATCCTCGTACCCCTTGCCTTGGCCGCACGGACCAACTCGACCCCGGACGCCGTCGAGAGGTGTTGTACGTGGTAGTGGACGCCGGTCAGTTCGGCAAGGACGATGTCGCGAGCGATGGTGATGTCGTCTGCCTGAGAAGGGATTCCCTGCATCCCGAGACGGGACGAGACGGAACCTTCGTGCATGAACCCGGCAGCGCTGAGGTGCGGATCCACGGCGTGCTGGGAGACAACACCACCGAGGGTTGCGATGTACTCCATGGCGGTGCGCAACAGGGCAGCATCGTCCACCGAGTCGCCGTCGTCGGTGAAGATCCGCACGCCAGCGTTCCAGAGATCATCCAAATGGGCCATCGTCCTCCCCTGCCGTCCGAGGGAGATGCACCCTGACGAGTACACATCGACAAGACCGACGCTGACACCACGGTCATGGACGAACCGAGCGAGGTGCCCGGCGTCGATGGGTGGATCCGTGTTCGGCATGGCGATGACCGCTCCGTACCCGCCCGCTGCAGCGGCTCGCGACCCCGATGCGATGTCCTCTTTCCACTCCTGGCCCGGTTCGCGCAGATGGGTGTGGAGATCAACGAGGGCTGGTCCGATCCACATGCCACCACAGTCGAACGTGACGGCGCCCTCCCCCACATCGTCCCCGATCGCCGTGATGTGGCCGTCGGCGACCGCCACACTGGCCTGGCGGACCCCGACCGGGGTCAGCACGGATCCGTTGAGAAACACGACATCATGCATCGCCGTGACCGCCCAGGAGTCGGAACAGGACCGCCATACGGGTCGCCACACCGTTGGCGACCTGTTCAAGGATGAGGGCACGTTTGTCGTCTGCCACCTCGTGGCTGATCTCAACACCACGGTTCATCGGACCCGGATGCAACACCACCGCCTCCGGTTTGAGGGCAGCGAACCGACGGTTCGACATGCCGAACCGCTCGGCGTACTCGGCAAGAGACGGGAAGACCGACGCTCCCCCACGCTCGGTCTGCACCCGCAACAGATACACGACGTCAGCGGTGGGGATCACGCCATCGAGGTCCGCGGTCGTCTTGACCGGCCACGCCGTGACATCAACCGGTAGGAGGGTTGGGGGGCCGACCAGGATCACCTCTGCACCAAGGGTCGCCATGGCGAACACATTTGATCGTGCCACCCGCGAGTGCCTGATGTCCCCCACGATCGCGATCTGGAGGCCGTCGAGGGATCCAAAGTGTTGACGGATCGTCTGGCAGTCAAGGAGGGCCTGCGTTGGGTGTTGATGCGCTCCATCGCCTGCGTTGACCACAGGGATGTCAAGCCACTCCGAAAGTCGCCAGGGCGCACCGGCCGCTTGGTGACGAACGACCATCAGATCGACCCCCATGGCCCTCACGGTGAGTGCGGTGTCCTTGAGCGACTCCCCCTTGCTGAGTGATGACGTCGACGGGGAGAACGACACGGTGTCAGCCGACAACGCCTTGGCTGCCTTCTCGAACGACATCCTGGTCCGCGTCGAGGATTCAAAGAACATCGTCGCGATGGTTCGTCCTCGTAGCGCCGGTACCTTGGGAATGGGTCGGGTGAGCACTTCTGCGAACTGGTCAGCGTCGTCGAGGAGATCCTCAAGAGTGGCCCGGTCGAGACCCTCGGTGGTCAGGAAATGGTTCATCCGAGGACCTCGTCCCCCACCCAGACCCCCTCTTCATCGTCATGGGGTGCAATGCGGACGGCAACGTACTCGTTCATGGATGTCGGCAGGTTCTTGCCGACAAAATCGGGCCGGATCGGGAGTTGGCGGTGCCCCCGGTCCACGATCACGGCGAGCTGCACGGTACGGGGCCGACCGAGATCGGCGAGTGCGTCAAGGGCTGCACGGATGGTTCGTCCGGTGTAGAGGACATCGTCGACAAGGACAACATCGGTGCCATCGATCGGTTTCGGGATGTCGGTGGGTCCGATCCGGGTTCGTGGACGGGTGTCGAGATCGTCGCGGTACATCCCGATGTCAAGCGAACCTGCAACCACCTCGATCTGCTCGATCTCGGACATGGCGGCTGCGATCCGTTCGGCGAACGGTTTGCCACGGGTGGGGATCCCGAGCAGGAGAACGTTGTCCAAGCCACGGTTTCGTTCGATGATCTCGTTGGCGATCCGCCGCACGACCCGGCCCAGGTCCTCTGCGGTCATCACTTGGCGCATCATGGGAGCCTCGTTGGCGGGTTCGACGAACGTGATGCCCCGTGTGGATCAAAAACGCCGTGCACCTTGGCGCACGGCTTGAACAGTGTGGTCATCGTTGCTCCATCCTTGGCGGCCTCACAGGACCGTCTTAAAGGTCGGTTGCCGACAAGGTTACCACTCGTTGCGCGTTCACGAGTTCAGGGTGCTGGCGTCGCCGGGTCACGGGTGTTGGGCCGCAATGGTGTCGAGGACGCCGTTGATGAAGGCGCCACTGTTCGCCGTCGAGTACGTCTTGGCGAGTTCAACGGCTTCGTTGATCACGACCGCTTTCGACAGGTCCGTGAACAGGAGCTCGTAGGTGGCAAGGCGCAGGATGTTGCGATCCACGACCGGCATACGGGCAACACGCCACGACGTCGAGACCGATCCGAGGAGCTGGTCGATCTCGTCGAGATGCTCCACAACCCCCGAGGCGAACCGCCCGGCCCGAGCCGACACGTCAGAGAGATCAAGCTCCTGAGAACCGGTCGAGTCGTACGCGTAAAGAACGCCGAGCGCTTCGGCACGGTCCTCGTGTTTCACGTCACACGCGTGATGTAGTCGCCCGTGCGGGTGTCGATCTTGAGGATGTCGCCCTGGTCCACGAACAGCGGGGCCTGGACCACCTTCCCCGTGCTCAGCGTCACCGGCTTGGTGGCACCCGAGACACGGTCCCCCTTCACCCCGGGTTCGGCGAACGTGACTTCAAGCTCGACCGAAGCCGGGAGTTCCAGGCCGACCGGTGTTCCTCCGAACATCGCGATGCGAACCGTCATGCCGTCGGTGAGATAGTCGGCATCGGTACCGACCACCTCGGTGGGGAGAACCGTTTGTTCGTAGCTCTCGCCGTCCATCACATGGAACCCCATGTCATCGCGATAGAGGAAGGTGAAGTCGCGCCGATCGATCCTGGCACTCGGGAGGTTCTCACCGGCGCGGTACGTTCGGTCAAGGACGGCACCGGTTCGAGCGTTCTTGAGTTTCAGGCGAACAAACGCCTTGCCCTTGCCGGGTTTGACATGCTGATGTTCAACGACCGTGAACAGACCTTCGGGGAGGTCGAGTGCCATGCCCGGCTTGAGGTCATTGGTTGAAATCATCACAGGCTCCCTTGTTGTTGATCGCCGATGTGTTGTCAGGCGGAGAGGCCCACGGCATCCAGCGCGGTTCGTACGGTAGTGTCATCGACAACTTCGACAACAGGGACACCGAACTCCTTCAGCAGCACCATGCGCAGACCGGATGCGTCACGCTTTTTGTCCCGTGCCATGTACGCCATGATCTGATCGACCCCGACCGTCCGCTGCATGCTCGTGGGGAGCCCGATCCGCCCAAGGAGGGCGAACTGTCGGGGTTCACCCGTGAACCCGAGGGCGGCCCGTGACGCCGCACCGGCTGCGACCATCCCGACCGCCACCGACTCGCCGTGGCTCATCCCCGACGCCGTCTCAATGGCGTGTCCGACGGTATGTCCGTAGTTGAGGATCGCCCGCACCCCCTGTTCGGTGAAGTCGTCGTTCACCACGGCCACCTTCCCAGCCACCGATCGGTTGACGATGAACTCGAGATCGACGTCGTCGACGGTCGCGTTCTCGTACGCCTCGACAATCTCCATGTCCCTGATGAACCCCATCTTGACGGCCTCGGAAGCACCCTCGATCCTGAGACGTCGTGGGAGTGCGTCGAGGATGTCGACATCGCAGAACACCATGCGGGGATGCACGAACAGACCGGCAAGGTTTTTTCCGTCCACGTTGATGCCCGTCTTTCCCCCGATGGATGCATCGACGGCACCCACGAGGGTCGTCGGGACGTAGATTGCCGGAACGCCTCGCAGGTACGTCCCTGCCGCAAACCCTGCCACATCCGTGAGGGCGCCCCCGCCCACGGCGATCACGAGATCCCCCCGGGTGAACGAAGCACGGTTCAGGACCCGGTACACCGATTCGACGACGTCGAACCGTTTGGCGTCCTCGCCGTCGGGCAGGGTGTGCTGTGTCACTTCGATGCCGACCGATTCGAGGGCAATGGCCAGGCGGTCCCCATGCGGTCGGGTCGATGGCTGGGTGAGGATCACCGCGCGGGTGCTGATGGCGGCGGCTGCCTGGGCGATGTCGTGTGCGAGGGACCGTCCGACAACGATCTCTGAGACGGGACGTTCCCCGTCAAGGATCACATGGCGATGCATGCG
>CAZULI010000098.1:4860-6665 GCA_964621095.1 uncultured Acidimicrobiaceae bacterium
GGGGATCCTTGCCGTCGGTGACCACGGTGTGGTCGGCCGCCTCCCGATACACCGCTCCACGTCGGTCGGCGATCGCGGAGATCGCATCCCTGCTCTGGGCGAGTGGACGCTCTGACCCCAAAGCGATGCGATCCATGATGGTGTCGATCGAGGCCATCAACAGGACTGTGACCCCCGTAGTTCGCATGATCTCAAGATTCTCCCGGACGAGGACCGCACCCCCGCCGGTGGCGATGACCGAGGGGTCCCTGAGGGAGGCTGCTGCCAGCGCCGTTGCTTCGGCAACCCGGAACACCGACTCCCCCTCCTCGAAGATTTCGGGAATCGTCCGACCCGTGGTGACCATGATCTCCGTGTCGAGGTCCACGAAGGGTCGGCGCAACTGTTCGGCAACGAGACCCCCAACCGTGGTCTTCCCCGTTCCCATCATGCCGATGAGCCAGAGATGCGCCATCACCAGAACTCCGAGAGCCGTTTCAGATACGCAGCGTGGGCCGTGGTGAGGTCGCCCACCGTGTCGCCTCCGTACTTGCGCAACACCTCATTCGCAAGGACGTATGCGACCATCTGTTCAGCCACCACGCCCACGGCTGGCACGGCACAGACGTCGGACCGTTCCCGGAACGCCTTCGCGGGTTCCCCCGTATCGACATTGATGGTGTCAAGTGGCTTCATGATCGTTGCGATCGGTTTCATCATGGCCGTGATGCGAAGCACCTCACCGTTCGTGATCCCACCCTCAAGTCCCCCTGCCCGGTTCGTTCGACGCCCGACCTGTTCACCGTCGGTGATGATTTCGTCGTGGGCGTCCGAGCCGCGGACGAAGGATTGCGCAACGCCGTCACCGATCTCGACCGCCTTGATCCCCTGGATGGACATGATCGCCCCGCCCAACAACCCATCAAGTTTGCGATCCCAGTGCGTGTGGCTCCCCAACCCAACCGGGAGACCGTACGCGAGAACCTCCACGGCGCCGCCGAGGGTGTCCTTGGCTTCCTTGGCTGCCTCGATCTCAGCGATCATCGCAGCCTCCGCCTCCGGAAGGAACGCCCGCACCGGAGAGGCATCGATCTGGGCAAGATCGGCTGGCGTGGGAAGGTTGTCGGATTCGCCGACCGAGGCCGCGCCAATGCGCACCACGTGGGAGAACACCTCGATACCGAGTTGGCCGAGGAGCAGTTTGGCAAGGTAGCCAACCACGGTTCTGGCCGCCGTTTCACGGGCTGAGGCCCGCTCAAGAATGTCCCTGGCATCGTGCGTGTCGTATTTGAGCATGCCGGCGAGGTCGGCGTGACCCGGACGTGGCTTGACCTCCCGTTTGGAGGTCCCACCAGGGGCCGGTGACATCTGCTCACGCCACTTCGGCCACTCCGTGTTGCGCACGAGGACAGTGACTGGTCCACCGATCGTCACACCAAACCGAACCCCTCCAAGGATCTCAAGTTCGTCGCGTTCAAGGGCCATCCGGGCGCCGCGCCCATATCCGAGGCGGCGGCGGGCAAGTTCGTTGGCGATCCCTTCAGCGACGACCGGCAACCCGGCGGGCAGTCCTTCGACCGTCGCGACAAGACCGGGTCCGTGGGATTCTCCTGATGTGATGAAACGAAGCATGCGCAAAGCGTAGGCGATCCTCGCGTTGTCCCGAATGTGTCAGGACAGGTACCACGAAGCGATCTGCTGCCACCACACCACCGCGACGACGCCTGCAACGGTCATGAACGGCCCGAACGGGATGGCGTCCTTGCGGCTCCGGATGCGGAACACGAGGAGTACGAGGGACACAACCCCGCCCAGCAGGAACCCCG
>CAZULI010000099.1:0-6473 GCA_964621095.1 uncultured Acidimicrobiaceae bacterium
GTTTGCTCCCCCCGAGGTCACGGCCGAAGTAACGGGCATGATCATGGGTGGCGTCACCCCGTTCGGACTTCCCCCGGGCGTACCGGTTCTCGTTGACGCCGCCGTCATGGAGCACCCTTGGGTCATCGTCGGTGGTGGCTCACGCGACATGAAGGTGAAGGTCGATCCCGAGGTGTTCTCCCGCATGCCGGACGTCCGTGTGGTGGACGGCCTCGCCAACCCCATCGAGCTGTAACCCCCATTCTGTGGGCTGTAACCCACCGCCACGGTGGGTTCATACCCTGGGTACGCGCTTGGTTATGACTTGGCGAGGGTTTGTTTGGTGAGGTGGGGGATGATGTGTTCGCCGTACTCGAGGAGGGTGTGGTCCTTGGCGTCGTGCTGGAGGTAGATGGCGAACTGGTCGACACCCATGGCGCGGAGTTCCTCGAGCCGGGCCATGTGGGTCTCGACGGGTCCGAGGATGCAGAACCGGTCGACGATCTCGTCTGGTACGAACGTGGTGTGGGTGTTTCCCGCCCGGCCGTGCTCGTTGTAGTCGTACTCCTGACGATCCTTGATGTACGACGTCAGCGCTGTGGGCACCGATCCATCCTCGCCGTAGCGTGCCACGATGTCTGCCACATGGTTGCCCACCATGCCACCGAACCAGCGGCACTGATCCCGCATGTGCGCCATGTCGTCGCCGACGTACGCAGGTGCCGCCACGACCATGGTCAGGTCATCGGGGTTGCGACCTGCGTCGCTTGCTGCGGTGCGAACGGCGTTGATCATCCACGCCGTGATCTGTGGATCGGCCAACTGGAGCACGAACCCGTCGCACGTCTCGCCGATGAGTTTCAACGCTTTCGGCCCGTACCCGGCACCGAACACCTCAAGACGGGAGTTCGACGCCCACGGCAACGTGATGGTTGCACCCCGGTACTCGACCCCACGACCATTTGCGAGCTCCCGGATGACATGGATCGACTCCCCCATCGTTGCCAGAGTCGTCGGCTTGCCGTTGGTGACCCGGACCGCCGAATCGCCCCGTCCCATGGAACAGATCGTCCGGTTGCCGTACATCTCGTTCAACGTTGCATACGTACTCGCGGTGACGGTCCAGTCACGGGTCGCGGGGTTGGTCACCATCGGGCCAACGATGACGTTACGGGTCTCGGCGAGGATCTGGCTGTAGATGACGTACGGCTCCTCCCACAGGATGTGGGAGTCAAACGTCCACACGTGTGAGAACCCCAACGACTCGGCCCGTTTGGCAAGGTCAATCACGCGCCGCGCCGGTGGCGTGGTCTGGAGCACGATGCCAATATCCATCAGGACCACCCCATGACCGAGCCGAACATCCCGTGATGCCTTCTTGCAAACCGTTTCATCGGAGGGTCCCTTCTCTTCCCACACCACTGGTCAACCGCTGCCAGCACGCCCGTGCGGAGCAGCGACCATGGACAAACCGAGGATGGTCTGACAACGCCGTCCCATCAGGCATCGTCAGACCATCCCCATGCAACTCCTGTCCCGAGGACTGCTACTCGCCGCCCTCGGTCAGCTCAACGACGAGCGGTGTGTACCCGGTTCCGTCGACATCGATGCCTTTGGCACGGAGATTGTCGAGCGCTTCCTTGACGATGTCCGTGCGGTACGCGTCTGAACCAGGATCAGCCGCAAGGAGCTGACCGGCAAGAGCGTTGTCGATCGTCTGTTGCCAGAGCACGGCGTCCATCATGCCGATACCGGCGCTTGACGGCCAGATCAGTTTGTTGACCTCATTGAGCATCCAGCGTTGGTGCCCTTCGCCGAGCGTTGGACCAACGGCGAGCACATCGGCCAAACAGGCATCGAAGTTGTCCCGGCAGAACGCCCATCCACGCAGCGACGCCTCAACAAACTTGACGGCGATTTCCCGATACTCGGGGTCACTCTCAAGACGGCCAGCGTCCGCCCAGATCCCGTCCTGGAGCATGGCTGAACCAACCTCGTTCCAATCGATGACGAAGAGATCCTCCGGCTTGAACAGTTCACCCGTCTCGGGGTTGATCGATTCGAGGACTTGGGCGTACTCGTTGTACGTCATGGCCTGGGCCGCATCAATGTCACCCGCGATGAATGCAAGCATGTCGAACTGCTGCTGGACGATGTTGACGTCGGTTGCCGGATCAAGGCCGTTCATGCGCAGCCCTGCGTACACCTCTGCTTCGTTGCCAAACCCCCAGGTCCCGACATTCCTGCCCGCCAGATCGGCGACGGAGGTGATGCCGGAATCGGCGAACGCAACCTGGAGTGTGGCGGATCGTTCGAACACCTGGGCGATGTTGACGATGTTGGCGCCCTCCTCCCGGGGACCAAGCGCACGGACAGCCCATGACTCGGCAAAGTCTGCGCCACCGGCACCAAGCACGGTCGCGGGAACGATGTCCACCCCACCATCAAGGAGCGTCACATCAAGGCCAACTTCCTCGTAGAAGCCTTGTGCTTTGGCGGCGTAGTACCCGGCGAACTGGGCCTGGGGGAACCACTGGAGTTGCATCGATACCGGTATCAACTCGGTGGGTGTCCCACCATCGGTCGTGGTCGTTGTGTCATCGCTTGACGAACTGCAGGCTGCCGCCAGCATCGTCATGACGGCGACGACGACGAGCCACCGTGCCGCGCGTAGCTTTTTGGTCGTTTGCATTCCGTCTCCTATATCTCCATGGTCATCGTTGGGTTCACCCAACGACGTCTATCTCCGGTCGCCACGGCGTGGCAACTCGCTCAACTCCGTTACTCACCACATAGAGAACGATTCCCATGGCGCTGGCCGCCACCACAGCAGCCCAAGCCTGGGTGTACCTCCCTGACGCGGCATTCTGGACAATGAACTGTCCGAGCGTGTTCTGACTTCCACCGAAATACTCTGCCACAATCGCTCCAATGACCGCAAGCGATGACGCGATCTTGAGCGACGTGAAAAACAGGGGGAGGGCGTTGGGAATCCGCACCATTTTCGTGATCTCCCACCTGGTCGCAGCGTATGAGTGCATGAGTTCGATCTCGGTGGCCCCAACGCTCGTCAGACCTTTGGTCGTGTTGATGTAGACGGGAAAGAACACGAGCAACACGACGATGGCTTGGTTTGATGTCGGGGCGAGCAGCCCATACCAAGCGTTGAAGATCGGGGCGAGCGCAATGATGGGAATCGCGTTCAACGAGATGGCAAGCGGTGTCAGCGTCTCATCTGCCAGGCGGAACCGGGACACGAGCAGCGCCCAGACGATGCCGATGACGATCCCCACGATCAACCCCGTCACCACAACGTACCCGGTACTGAGCGTTGCGGACCAGATCACGCTGAAGTGCTTGGTGAACGACGCCAGGATCTCACTTGGGCGTGGGAGCAGGAACCCGGCGGGACTTGCCACCAGGAGGACGACCTCCCAGAGAATGAGCCCACCGATGCCGATCACCAATGAAGGCAACGCCCCGGCGAAGATCCTCCTGATCACCCGCGTGACTCCTCAAACCGCAGCGCCTCACGCACCTGAGTGATCGCATCAAAGAACCCCTGGGACTCCCGGGTCGCAAAGTCCCGTTTCCCAAGATCGACGGGGATATCGGCTGCAATACGGCCGGGCCGGGGCGACATCACGATGACACGGTTCGAGAGAAAGACGGCCTCCGGGATGGAGTGGGTGACAAAGACGATCGTCCTCTGCGTTTTCTCCCAGATCTCGAGGACCTCCGTCTGCATGTGTTCACGGGTCATCTCGTCAAGGGCCCCAAACGGTTCATCCATCAGGACGAGACGAGGCCGGAACGACAGCGCGCGGGCGATGGCGATGCGCTGGCGCATGCCGCCCGAGAGTTCCCTCGGGTAGTGATTGCCGAACTCGGGGAGTTTGACGAGTTCAAGCATCTCGATGGCTCGTTCCCTGCGCATCTTCTTGTCCCAGCCCATGAGTTCAAGTGGGAGCTCGATGTTCTGGATCACGGTTCTCCACTCGAACAGTGCTGACGTCTGGAACGCCATGCCGTAGTCACGGTCGAGCCGTGCCTGATCTGCGGGTTTTCCGTTCACCCCGACGGTGCCCTCGGTGGGGTTCGTCAGAGCACCCATCAATCGGAGCAGCGTTGACTTGCCGCACCCCGATGGGCCGATGAGGGAGACAAACGTGCCTTCCTCAATGATGAGGTTGATGTCGGACAGGGCGTGAACCTCATTTGGTTTGCCCCGGTTGAACACCTTCGATACCGAGTTGATCTCGACCGTTGCAGCACCCGATGGACTCGCGGCAACCGTGGGTGGGGAGTCAGTGTGTTGATCGGTCATTGAGCGGCGGATCCTTCCTGGCGTTTGGACATGACAAAGAACTCGGTGATGGTCACCATACCCACGACGACAATGCCGAGCACGGCCGCCCCCAACACGGATGCGTAGAGCCGGGGTGGACCGGTCGTGTAGCGGCTCGCAAAGTCGAGAATCAGTCGCCCGAGCCCCCCGGGTACTCCCCCAGAGATCTCCCCCACGATCGCCCCGACGATTGACGCCGTGGCAGCGAGTTTGAACGCCGCAAACAGATACGGAAGGGCTGCAGGAAGCTGCAACTTCACCAGTGTTTGACGCCGGCTCGCCGCGTATGACCGCATCAGCTCCATCTCTGCGATCTCGGGGGACTGCAACCCCTTGATGCCGTTCATGGCCACGGGGAAGAACGTGAGGTACGTGGCGATGAGCGCAACCGACATCCACGGTTGCCAGGTGAACGGAAGCCACCCCAGGGATTTTGATCCCCAAATGACCACGATCGGCGCAATGGCGACCAGGGGAACGGTCTGGCTTGCCACCAGGTACGGCGAGAGCCCACGTTCGATCCAACGGGACCGCAGCATGATGATTGCCAGGACCAACCCGAGGATCATCCCCAGGAAGAAACCGAACGCCGCTTCACGGAACGTGAAGAGCGCAGCACCTGCGATGTATCCGACAAGGGGTTTCGAGGAGTTCCGTTGTGGCGGCTTGCCGAGTTCCGTGATGATGTCGAGGATCGGGGGCATCGTGAGGTCGTTCGTGCGGGGCAGTACCCGCCCGAGGACCGGCCACTCGGTTTGGGCGTCGTTGATCGCCTGACCGAACGCTTTGTACCCCGTGTACAACAACGCAAGGACGACAAGGAACGCCAGGAACACCACGACCCGCCGGACCCCGCGCACGACCGCCTCTCTGCGTTCGTGGCGGGCGATCGCCCGAGATGTCTCGTCGCGTGTGGCCATCCGCTCAGACGTTCTGGGGGAAGCCGAGATCGATCGAGCTGGTTGCGGGGTCGGGCCAACGAGAGGTCACCACTTTCGCTCTCGTGAAGAACTGCATCCCCTCCGGTCCGTAGGCGTGGGAGTTGCCAAAGAGGGAGTCACCCCAGCCGCCGAAGCTGTAGTACGACACCGGCACCGGCACGGGCACATTGATGCCGACCATGCCGGCGTCGACCTCGATCTGGAACCGTCGTGCTGCCCCGCCATCCCTCGTGAAGATCGCGGTCCCGTTGCCGTACGCGTTGTCGGAGATGAGCTTGACGGCCTCCCCGTACGTGTCGACCCGGACCACGCCGAGGACCGGCCCAAAGATCTCCTCGTCGTAACACGCCATGCCAGGCCGCACGTCGTCGATCAGGGACGGGGCGAGGAAGAATCCATCCCCCTCGAACGCCTGCTCAGTCCCGTCAACGACCACCGTTGCTCCCTCCCCCGATGCGTTGGTCACATAGGAGGCGACGCGGTCACGGTGTGCGCCGGTGATCAGCGGCCCCATCTGGGAAGCCGGATCGGTACCGTCCCCGACGACCAGGTCCGGGATGCGTTTCTGGATCGCTTCCACGAGTGGGTCAGCAGACGACCCTACCGCCACGATGATCGAGATCGCCATGCACCGCTCCCCCGCTGATCCATACCCGGCACTGACCGCAGCGTCGGCAGCGAGATCGATGTCGGCATCGGGCAGGACCACCATGTGGTTCTTCGCCCCACCAAGGGCCTGGACACGCTTTCCATTCCCGGTCCCCGTCGTGTAGACGTAGCGAGCGATCGGGGTGGACCCCACAAACGAGACCGCCTTGATGTCGGGGTGTTCGAGAAGCCGGTCAACGGCGACCTTGTCACCCTGGACGATGTTGAACACACCGTCGGGGAGGCCCGCCTCCTGGAGGAGTTCGGCGGCGAGGAGGTTCACGCTCGGATCCTTCTCAGACGGTTTGAGCACGAACGTGTTACCTGCCGCGATCGCGTTCGGGTACATCCACATCGGGACCATCGCAGGGAAGTTGAACGGCGTTATCCCCGCCACAACACCGAGGGGTTGGCGCACCGAGTACACGTCGATCCCGGTGGACGCTTCCTGGGAGAACGAGCCTTTGAGATGCTCCGCCAAGCCGCAGGCGTACTCGATGTTTTCGAGTCCGCGGTTGACCTCGCCAAGGGAGTCCGACAGCACCTTTCCGTGCTCG
>CAZULI010000100.1:0-6433 GCA_964621095.1 uncultured Acidimicrobiaceae bacterium
TATAAATTTATCCTTAATAAAATCTTTCTTTTCATCCAATACAGTAACCTTTGCCCTCGTTGAACGTCAGCTCGAGACCCTCGATCCCTTCGTTCGTGTCGTACGAGGTGAGGCCGATGACCTGGGCCGCGATCGTCCCGAACGGGTACACCCGGAGTGGTTGTTTCCGGTAGAAGACGCCCGTGAGGCGGTCCTTGCGGTCCACGCCGGCGTTGTGGTCGCTGATCGCCGTCTCGATCGCTTCTTTGTGGGCGTTGTCGACCCGCATCGCGATCTCGGCGTACCGCGACTCCTTCGCTTGGCCCTCGGTGAACGCAACCACGAGTTGTTCGAAACTGGTGTCGGCGTACGGCGCAAGCACCGTTGCCGCCACCACGGGGTCACCGAGCATCATCGGGTCAGCGACGACGTTCCAGCCGTCGATCGTCATGGCGATCTCGACACCGTCACGGTCATAGATCGTCCCCCGAGGTGCAGCGATCGTCTGTTCGCTGATCCGCTGATCAAACCCCACCGTGGCAAGGGCGAGAGCTTGGTTCCCCTGGAGATCAAAAAGGCGGAACCCGATACCGCCCCACACCAGGACGAACACGACCCCAACCACGAGCAGGCGGAGATCCCCTGGTTTCCAGATCTGCTTGCGAGCCGTGCGTCGCTTGGCGCTCACGGTGCCACCTGACGCACTGCACGCACGCGGGTCGCGCGCTGTGCTCTCAGGCCGTCGGCGGTCCTGGGGTTCGTGACCATGTGATGGTTCCTTCGGTTACCGGTCAGCCAACGTTCGTGCCACTACGGCTGCTCCGCCTCAAGCGCCTGGACCGGCTCCTCGACCACCGGTGGGGCGATCTCAACCTGGGCCGGCACCAACCCATCGACCATGACGGCGAGGCGCTGATCGGGGTAGGTCAACCCCATCTCCCTCGCCTCCTGGTCGATGCGGAGTGGGTCCTGCAATTTTGCGAGTTCCAGTCGGAGATCGAGCTGGCGTGTCTCCGCCTTCGTGATCTGGGTCTCGATGGCGTCGAGT
Source organism: uncultured Acidimicrobiaceae bacterium (assembly GCA_964621095.1). Classification (GTDB taxonomy): domain Bacteria; phylum Actinomycetota; class Acidimicrobiia; order Spongiisociales; family UBA5794; genus UBA5794. The sequence goes on from CAZULI010000100.1 coordinate 1,028, forward strand.
TCGAACGCGGTCCGGTCAAGAGCGATGCGGAGATAGATCATCAGGAAGAACACCGCCAGGACGACGAGGACGAAGAACGCAAGCGGAACGATCCGAGGTCCTCTGACCGCTTGGGCTTCTGCGCGTCGAAGCGCCCTCCGGGAGGCGTACGGTACGGCTCGGGACGTCATGCCGAGATCCTTTCTGCAACCCGCATGACGGCGCTGCGTGCTCGTGGATTCCTCTCCACTTCTTGTTCGGATGGCTTGAGCGCCTTGGGGGTCAGCAGCACGAACTCCGGGGAGGCACCACAGACACACGTGGGAAGGTCGGGGGGACACGTGCAGGTCCTCGACCGTGCCAGCATGCCCCGTTTGACGATGCGATCCTCGAGGGAGTGGTACGCCATCACGACCAGCCTGCCGCCAGGGGCGAGGGAGTCGAGCCCGGTTTCCATGAACTGAGCGATGGCACTGAGTTCCTCATTGATGGCGATCCTGATGGCCTGGAACGTCCGCCTGGCCGGGTGGCCGGAACGGCGCGCGGCGGCCGGGACCGCAGCGGCGATGCAGGATGCGAGATCGGTGGTGTTGTCGAACGGTCGATTCGCGACGATCGCGCTTGCGATCCTCCTCGCAAACCGCTCCTCGCCGTACATCCTGATGATGCGAGCCAGTTCGTCCTCACGCTCGGTGTTGACGAGTTCTGCCCCTGACCGCTCGGCGTCGGGCCCCATGCGCATGTCGAGTGGGCCCGCCGTGTGGTATGAGAAACCTCGATCCGCGACATCGAGCTGATGCGACGAGACTCCAAGATCAAGAAGGATCCCGTCAACCGTTTCCGGGAGGCCGGGCTCCCTGACAGCAGCGTCGCTGAGCACAGCACCGATGTCGCGGTAGTTGGCACGGATGACCGTGAGTCGGTCATCCGTGAAAGCGTTGGCAACGGCGTCCGGGTCGCGGTCAAGACCGATGATCCTGACGTCGGGGTATCGATCAAGCAGGGCACGACTGTGACCTCCCCCACCGAAGGTTCCATCGACGATCCAGCCCTGGCTGGCTGATTCGAACCACGAGACCACCTCGTTCACCATCACCGGAACGTGATACGCTCTGTTGGCTGATGTGGGCTGATCCATGGTCAGCCCCCCGGAGCGCTGGCGCCAAGATGGAAGCGGGCGGAGTAAGGGGCCTCCCAATTGGCATCCGGGGGACTGACCACGAGCCAGCCCACGTCGAGTGATCGTTGTTCCTCTGTGTCATATGCCTTCCTCTGACAGCACCTCCTCGATGCCTGCGTAGTACTCGTCCGCTTCCGCTGCCACCGAGTTCCATGTCTCGGTGTCCCAGATCTCGATCCGGTCCGACACACCAACGACGGTGACGTCCTTGCCAAGCCCTGCGTACTGCCGGAGTGGTTCCGGGATCGCACACCGACCGGTGCGGTCGAGCAACTGGTCCGACGCCGACGCAAAAAACGACCGGGCGTAGTTCCGCGCGCGCTTGTCGGTCCGTGGGAGCCTGCGGACTCGTTCGGACTCCCGATCCCATGTCTCCATGGGGAAGACGTAGAGACACCGTTCCTGCCCCTTGGTGACGACGAGACCGTGATCGAGATCGGCACGAAACTTTGAGGGCATCACAATGCGGCCCTTGTCGTCGAGCGAATGACTGTATTCGCCGAGAAACATGTCGTGGCATCTCCATCATCCACTGGTCTCCATCCCATGGGGTATCTCCCACAGGCTGCCACTATGCCCCACTTTTCACCACTTGTCAACACTATCGCACCATTTTTGGCGAAAAATCTGGGAGACCGGTGGGGAACGGAGGAACCACGCCCCCGATACCCTCCCGCCCATGACTGATCATGATTCGGCGGTGGTCCTCATCGGTGTCGGTGAGATGGGAGGGGTGTTCGCACGCGCCCTCCTCAAAGCGGGTCACACGGTTGTCCCGGTGACCCGCTCGGTGTCGATGGAGGACGTCGCGGTGAGCATCCCCCTGCCGACGCTCGTCCTCGTCACCGTGGGTGAGGATGACCTCAGCGCCGTTCTGGGTTCGTTGCCGCCGACCTGGCACGACCGTGTGGTTCTCATCCAGAACGAACTGCTCCCCCGGGACTGGGTCCGCCACGGCATCGACGACCCCACGATCGGGGTGATCTGGTTCGAGAAGAAACGGGGAATCGACACCAACGTGATGGTGTCGAGCCCGTTCGCAGGCCCCAACGCGGCCGTCATGGCGGACGCCCTCAACGGTGACGGCATCACGGCGCACGTCGTGGGATCCGACGAGATCGTTGGGGAGCTTGTCGGGAAGAACCTCTACATCCTCGTTGCGAACATCGCAGGACTCGAGACGGGTGGCTCCATGATGGATCTGTGGAGCCAGCATGAGGACCTTGCCCGCAGCGTCGGGACCGAGGTGCTCGCCATCCAGGAGTATCTCGTGGGGTCCGAGGTGGACTCGGACGCTGCGTATGAGATCATGGTCACCGCCATCGAAAGCGACCCGGGGCACGGAACCACCGGTCGGTCAGCACCCCGGCGACTCCAACGGGCACTCGCTCACGCCCACGACGCTGGCATCGAGGTGCCAACGCTCACGAGGATCGCTCAAGCACACGGCATCGAGGTGCCGCACTCCTAGCGGCACACCCGCATCACCGGGCGAGCGGGACCGCGGTCTGGGTCTCGAGGAACGCAGCCCAGGACCGGTCCACGTCCTCCCCCGCCGCCACGAGAACCCAGTCGAACCGACCGGGGACCGACGGTGTGCGTTGGAGTTCGAGACCCGCCTGGCTTGGTGTCCTGCCACCCTTGCGTGTATTGCACCGTCCACATGCGGCCACCACGTTCTCCCACCGATGCTGGCCACCCTGCACCTTGGGAATCACGTGATCGATGTTCTCGGCGTGTCTGCCGCAGTACTGGCATCGATACCCGTCCCGGAGAAAGATCGCCCTTCGCGACAGAGGCGCCGATGGCCGGTACGGGACCGAGACGTACCGCCGGAGCCGGACAATGGAGGGGACCCGGATCGAGAGGGTTGCCGCTCTCCACGCATGGTCAGTTTCGGCGACGACGACCGCACGCCCCCTGATCAGCAGCGCCACCCCCCGACGCGCAGAGACCACCGAGAGCGGCTCATTCGATGCGTTGAGGACCAGCGTTCTCATGCGGTCGGAAGCGTACCACCCCAAACCCGCACCCTCCCCGTACGACGGTCAACCACTCTGCGATGAGTTTTGACCACAATACGTGGAGCTGCGATACTGTCCCTGCACCTAGGAAGGCACCATGCGCATTGCCGGTTACGTACGTCAAGCACCTGGTTTGTCGGATCCGGACACGGCGTTTGCCCAGAGCGAACGAGTGCGTCGCTGGGTCCGGGACACCGGGAACGAACTCATCGCGATCTGTCAGGATCACCAGGATGCGTCGCGTCTGAGCGATCGACCCGGGTTCAAGGCCCTCCTCGCCATGGTGCGATCCGGTGGGGTTGATGCCGTTCTCCTCGCCACCCTGTCGGCCCTGTCGCCGGACAAGATCCTCCAGGAGATCATGATCGAGGACATCCGCTCAACGGGGACCGGAGTGATTGCGGTCTCTGAGGAGGATCTCACGCTGCTCCAGGACGGCGGGGACGACCACACCCGCATCGTTGTTCGTGACGTGGTGGCGCGGGTCGCCGAGTACCACGAGGAGTTCGGTCTCGCCGGTGTCGATCCGTTCGAGTACGACGACGAGTACGACGTGGCGGAGATGACGCCAAACGACACGACCGACATGGTCGTGAGGTTGATCGCCCCCGCTCAGTGACCCCCACTGAGTGATCCTCCACTCCCGGGAGGTTCCTTGCTTGGTGAGTGCGGGTGAGCCGACGGCTACATCAACATGGCGGACCAGGTTGCCCGCCCAATGGCAAACGCCCTGCCAGCCCCCACCACGGCACTGCCGGTTCTGATGTCACCGTTGTGATCAAGGACGATCATCACGATGTCCGTCCCCTCGATCCGACGATCCTCGATCTCAATGACGATCGGGACCGGACCACCGGGGGTGGCGAGACGGGCCGTTGCGAGAATCACGGCCTGCTCCACTCCCCCTTCGGACGCTCTGGCGACCTCCGTCTCGAACTCGCCATCGGAAGCAACCACGGTGACGACGACCCCGTGCCGGGCCTCCTCAACCGAGACTCGATCGATGGTCGTTCGTGTGGACGTTCCGTGTGCGGGGTGCGTCAGGTGGTCCGTGGCGAACTCGTCATCGAGCTCCGGCATCGTGAGATCGATCACGCGCGCGGGTTCGGGCTCATCATCCATCGGCGGTTCGTCGGCGGTCTCGGGCACCCGTTGAAGGTGTCCCCCGTCAGGGGGTGCCGACACGAGCGTGGCAACCGGGGCCGGGGGTTCTGGGGTGGCCATCGGTTCTGTGCCGTGGTGTGACACGGATGTCACGACCTGGTCGTGTGCGCTCTCGGTCACACTGGTGGGTGGATCTCCTGGAAGTGGGGTATCGGTCCCGAACCCGTGCTCTGAGAGCACCTGGCGGATCGATTCGCCAACCAGCTTCTGATCGGCGTGCTGGGAGACCCTGACCCGCAGTCCCGAGGGGGTTGACGGATCACCATCAATTTCGGCGCCCTCGACACCGTCGATCGCGAGCAAGTCCTCGCGCAGGGATCGTGTACTCACACCCAACTCCATTTCATCGCCATGGTCCGTACTTTCGTCTCCACCGAAGATACGAAACGATGTCGCTGGTGGCAAGAGTCATATCGGGGTGTCCATAAGCAGTAGTCACCCGCCACCTCATCACGCCAGCATCGGGGATCGGCAGGAACGGTGCACGCCGCCACCACCCACGGGGGGTCAGGGACCACCATGCACCGATCGCTGTTGGCCAGAGCAGCGGCCTGATCGCAATCGCCGTGATGGTTCCCATGGACAGCATGGTGTCCAACCTAGTGCTCGTCCGTGATCTGGTCGTCTGAACGAGGTTCAGCCTGTCTCCGCCTCAGCGATCACATCGTCCTTGACGACGGTCAGCATCTTGCGAAAATTCTCCCGATCCAGCTCGAACTTCGTGACATCGTCCTCGACGCTGAGGGCGATCTCGTCGATCTTGACAAAGAACGCAAGCTGGCCCTGGCGGAGGGCATCAAGGAGCTCGTTGTCGTCGCGGGCAACCGAGAAGATGGAGTGACCATCCGTGACAAGCCTGACCGACGCGAGGTGGTCATCCATGTCCCCGGTCCGTCGCAGATACTCCCACGCCCGTCGGACCCGTTGGATCGACAGACCGTTGTCGAGGAGGCTCTTGACGACTCGCAGGCCGACAAGATCGCGAAAGCTGTAGATGCGTCGACGGCCTGGACGACCGTCCGTTGTCTGAACCGAGGGCTCAACCAGTCCAACCTTGTC
>CAZULI010000101.1:0-6390 GCA_964621095.1 uncultured Acidimicrobiaceae bacterium
CGACACAGGACCGCGGTCGGTTTCCGCTGCCTCGCCGTTTGTGGTGCTTGTCCCACCTGTCGCCCGCGCTCGGGACTCGATCGCGTTTGCTGCCTTCATTCGACCGAACCTCCCGCAAAGCGCGTGTTGGCGAGGAGTGTATCTCCCTGCCGTCCGGTTCTCGGAACCAGGAGTGCGGTGGGTCGGTCGGACGTGACACCGGGACCTGACGATCTAGGATCATCTCATGATGATGAGATGTGCCCGGTTGATCCGGTCATCGATGACGCGTGAAGCGTGGGCCAGTGTGATGGCTCCACGGGTCGCAGGCAACGGAGGGTGACCGGGTGGCCGTGAGACCCATCCCCCAGATCGGTGACCCGGTGCTCCGCCGCCCAACCGTCGATGTGACCGAATTCGACGATCCGGAGTTCCAGGCCCTTGTCGACGACATGATCGACACGATGCGGGACGCCCAAGGTGCCGGCATCGCGGCTAACCAAGTGGGGGTGTCGCTCAACGTTTGCATCATCGGGGTTGACCGCAACGAGCGGTACCCGTACAAACCGCCGATCCCCCTCACCGTCCTCGTCAACCCGGTGATCGAGGTGCTCGACGACGAACGTTGGCTCAACAATGAGGGGTGCCTGAGCGTCCCGATCCGTGGCGATCTGTACCGGTGGATGAACATTGCGGTGAAGGCGCAGGACCGCCACGGAACTCCCTTCGCACAGACCTACCGCGGCTTGACCGCCGGCACCGTCCAGCACGAGGTCGACCACCTCGGGGGTCGCCTGATCGTCGACCGCATGGATGACCCGACGTCCATGACCACCTGGGAGAACTTCCAGAAACACGGCCTCACCCCCTACCTCACCCGCATCGCCCCCATCATCGACCGCACCAAACGCTGACCCATATTCGCGTACCCAGGGTATGAACCCACCGTGGCGGTGGGTTACAGCCCACAGAATGAGCCGCACACCTCAGAGGTCGGGGAGAGGCTGGGTGGGGGTCAGGACACCTGCCGCGGCAACGAGAAGTGGACGCACCGTGTTGCTCCGGCGATCCGACGTGAAATCGATGCGTTCGATGGTGGAGCGCACCGCTGCAAACATCTCGGCGTGGGAATGGTCGGCCGGAACCCGCGTCGCAAGCATTCCCAGCGAGATCGCTTCATCGGCGTTCCCACCATGGATCATCTGGGTGATCGCGGCGTGCAGATTTGCGTGAAGGGTGTACCCCGCCGGATCAATGGCGAGAAGCTGAGCTCCTGCCGGTTCGCCTACATGATCGGGTCGCCGACCGTTGATGAGGTCCAGCAGGTTGTCGCCGAAGATGGCACGCATGGCGGTTTCGGAGTGGCGTGCAGCGGCTGCAACGCGCATGACAACCGTGGAGATCGTTTTCGGCGCGCCGTACGGCGTGTCCGAGGCGTAAAGAATTCGATCAGGCGGCACGGTTGAGAACAGCAACAGCATCGACGGGGTACCCCACCAAGCCGTGTCGAAGAAGAGGCCGGGATGATTGGCCGCTTCGGGGCCGATCCATGACAGATCACTGATACCGGCATGACCGAGGATGACATTGAGTCCTTCCACGGATTCAACAAGCCTGAGTACGTCATCACCGAGAGTCGGAATACCGCGACCTGCATGGAAGAGCATCGGAACGCCGTGGGCGGCAGCGACCCGACCGAGTTCTCTGACGGTGGGATGGCTGACCGCAAACTTCTCGCTTCGTGGATGCACCTTGATGCCTCTCGCACCGAGTGAGAGACACCGTTCCGCCTCGGCAACGGCATCGGCGCCAAGGTTCGGGTTCACCCGCAGAAAGGGGATGAGACGTCGGTTCGAGCCTGCAGCTTCTTTGAGGATGCGATCGTTGGCGGAGGGGTAGCCGTCGGGCACCATGCTCGTCATGACCACTGCACCGGTGTGCCCAGCGTCGTCAAGCTTCTCCATGAGCCTGGGAATGGTTCCGACGACGCCGTCGGGATCGTGTGATCCAGTGTGGGTGTGGGCATCCCACACCGTCGTGTCCTTTGGCAGAACTGATGCCGATGCGGAGTGCCAGGCTGAGACCAAGTCCATCACAGGGAAGCTACTGCGGGCCAGCACACAACGAAATCTTGGCGAGATGCCGAAGCGAAGGATGAACTCCTGCAACCGCATGGTCTCCCTAGACTTCTGCGCCGCAAGGGCCTGTAGCTCCAACGGCAGAGCAGCGGACTTTTAATCCGACGCGTGTGGGTTCGAATCCCACCGGGCCCACGCCCCTCCCTTTGGGGGAGATCGGGATCATGGGAGCGGCGCACAGGTGCGATTCGCTTCATTCTGTGGGCTGTAACCCACCGCCACGGTGGGTTCATACCCTGGGTACGCGCAAGAGCAGGAGGCTGGGTCGTATGGAGCAATCTCAGTATCGGGGGCGGCGGGACGAGTTCATGGGGCACCTTGGGGATGGGGTTGCGATCATTCCCGCTGGTGCCGAACAGGTGCGCAACGACGACGTCACCCACGCGTTTCGGCAGGATTCGGACTTCTTCTTTCTCACCGGCTTCCCTGAACCCGACGCAGTCGCGGTGTTTGACCCCTCACACGACACCGAGCCGTACACACTCTTTGTCCGTCCACGCGACGAGATGATGGAAGCGTGGAACGGTCTGCGCGCCGGGGTTGCCGGCGCCGTCGACCGGTACGGTGCAGACAGCGCCCATCCGATCGGTGAACTTGCTGAATGGCTCCGCACAAGGCTTGATGGGCGGTCCTCGATCGTCTACCGACTCGGCGACGCTCGACACGATGCAACCGTGCTCAGTGCGTTCGATGCCGCCCGTGCCACCTCGGACCGGTTCGGGTCAACGGCGCCGTCAGGGATCATCGACCCTCGACCGATCCTTGCCGAGATGCGGCTCATCAAGACCGAAGCCGAGATTGACGCGCTGCGGGAGGCGTGCCGCATCAGTGCGGTTGCCCACACCGAGGCGATGCGGTTCGCTGCCCCGGGACGCACCGAGCGCCAGGTTGCTGCCGCCCTCGAGTACGTCTTTGGAGTCATGGGGAGTGAACGTATCGGGTACGGATCAATCGTCGCCGGCGGGGAGAACGCCTGCATCCTCCATTACGTCGACAACGACCAACCGCTCCACAACGGTGATCTCCTGCTCATCGATGCCGCAGCCGAGTACCGGCACTTCACCGCTGACATCACCCGGACGTTCCCGATCAACGGTACGTTCACCGCACCCCAACGCGCCCTCTACGAACTGGTCCTCGATGCGCAACAGCGGATCATCGACATGTGTAAACCGGGGCTCCCGTATGGGGCGATGCACGAGGCGGCGTGTGCCATTCTCTCCGAGGGCCTTGTCGACCTCGGTCTGCTCCCCGGGTCAGGGGAGGAGGCGCTTGCAAAGGGGTGGTACCGGGAGTTCTTCTTCCACGGGACCGGTCACTGGCTCGGAAGCGACGTGCACGACGCGGGCGCGTATCGTGTCAACCGTGCGTCACGGCTGCTCGAGCCCGGGATGGTGTTCACGGTTGAGCCCGGGGTCTACGTGGCGAGGAACAAGGCGACCGTCACCCTTGGCGAAGCTCCGTACGATCCTGACGAGGTGACTGCCATGACGCTCCGACTCGGCGTATCCGGGGCGAAAGCCGCCCTTGACGAACAGCGCAAGGCAGCCGGAACCAGGGAGTTCACGATTCCCGAGGAGTTCCTCGGCATCGGCATCCGGATCGAGGATGACATTCTCATCACCAGGGATGGGTTCGAGAACATGTCGAGCGGTGCACCGGTCGATCCCGATGCGATCGAGGCGGTCTGTCGGGAGGACTCCTCCCTCCCCCTCTTCAACTGAGGCCCACGACCCCTCAGACTCGGTGGGGCATCGGGAGGCCCGCAAGACCCGCGAGAAGGTTCTCTGCGGCAATGCCCGCCATCGCCGTTCGGGTCTCCAACGTGGAGGATCCGGTATGGGGGACGACGGTGCAGTTCGGCAAGGCCAACAACGGATGATCCTGTGGAAGGGGTTCTGGATCGGTGACGTCAAGCCCACAGCAGCGGATCGTTCCCGACGCCAAGGCGTCGACCAGGGCGTCGGTGTCAACCACGGGACCCCTGGCGATGTTGACGAGGTTTGCGGTTGGTTTCATCATGGCGAGTTCATCCCGGCTGACGAGGTGCCTGGTGTCGGGGGTCAGTGAGGCTGCCACCACGACGTGATCTGACCGCCCGAGCAGCTCCGGCAGGGTGACCCGCTCCGCACCGAGTTCCTCCTCGACCCAGGGTTTGTCTGACCGTGACGTGTAGAGCAGCGGCATGGAGAACCCGAACGATCGTCGGGCGATCGCACCCCCGATCCGACCCATGCCGATGATGCCAAGCGTTGACCCCGAGACGTCCCGACCGAGGAGCCAAACGGGGTCCCAGTCCCCCCACTCCCCGGCCCGGACCCGGTCGATCCCCTCGGACATGCGCCGTGACGCCCCGAGGATCAGCATCCATGCCACATCTGCCGTGGACGCCGTCAACACATCGGGGGTGTTCCCCACCACGATCCCACGTTCGGCACACGCACCAAGGTCAATGTTGTCAACACCGACCGCCATGTTGGAGACCACCTTGAGGGACGGTGCATGCGAGAGCAGTTCCGCGTCGATCCGGTCCGTGAGCATGCAGAGCACCCCGTCGGCCTCTGCCACCCGGATGACGAGCATCTCCCGGTCGATCGGACGATTCTCGGGCCACACCCACACATCGGCCAGGGCACGAACCTTCTCGATTGCATCGCCTGGCAGCGTTCGTGTGACAACGACCCGCTTCTTCATCTCGGTCAGACCCCGGATTCACAGAGAGGATTGGTTGGAGACCAGACGCTAGTCGTCGAATCTGAGCAGGGTGGTCTGGTGGAGGCTCTCAACCCGGATGCCGTTGCTGACTCAGTCGTCAGGTTGGTGCGACGAGGTGTCGTGGCCCATGTCGTGACCGACCGATGCCTCAGCCGGTTCGTGATCCACATGGAAGGGACGGAAGGGGTTGGGTGCACCATGTCCAAGGAGAGCAAGCGCCTCCCGACGAATCGCTTCAAGGCTGTCCCGTTCAGGGATCACCGTCTGGGCACGCTCCGGGGTCCCCCCGTCGTCGCCGGTTCGCTGACCTGGGTCCTCAGCCTCCATCACGGCAGTGTCAGACGCATCACGTCGTGCCACAGCGTCTTCCAGCATGGCGGCAGCGTCAGTCTCGAGCCGAGCTGCCTCGGTTTGGGCTGCAGCAATCAGTTCGGTTGCCTTGTCCTGAGCCTCGAGGAGCATCGCCTCGCTGGTCTCAGTCGTCTCTTGCAACCATGCGCGCATCTCCTCGACGTCCGCCATCGTCGATGACCGCAGGTCACTCATCTCTTGTCTGAGGCTCTCAAGCGCCGAGAGGTCAGCCTCCACGGAAGCAACATGCTCGCGCTGCTCGCTCTCAATCTCCCGACGAACCGCTTCGATCTCCTGCTTGATGGCGGTGAGCTCCCCCGTGGCCGAAGCAATCTCATCCTTCTGTGCCTCCGCCTCGCGAGCAAGGTCGGCGATGGAGTCCATCAGCTCCTCTTTGCGCTCGGTGAGTCTGGCGTGTGCCTCCTCGGCCCCAACTCTCGATTGCGCATGCAGTGCCTCGGCTTCGTCACGCTTTCGGGCAGCCTCATCACGAAACTCCTGGGCCTCTCGCCGGAGGGCTTCTGCACTGTCGCGAGCTGAGGCAAGCCGCTCGGCAGCCTGGGACTCCGCCTCGTTGGCCATGGCGGCCAGTTGCTCAAGCTCAGCCTCCCGCAGCACGATCTCTGCCGTACGGGCTTCGGCTGCCTCCACCGCGTTCTTGAGAATGGTCGCAGCGTCAGCCTTGATGGAGTCCGCTTCGGTGTGTGCTTCCTGAAGGATCGCGTCCACCTGTGCCTGGACGGACGCCATCAGCTCCTCGCGAGAGATCCCTGCCGTTTCGTCGGCGAGCGTGAGAAGATCCTGGGCTTGCTCCTCCGCTGTGTCGAGAATGGCCCTGGACTCCTCCGCGGCAGCTTCGATCAACTCCTTCGCTGCGAGTTCGGCCGACTCGATGATCCGCCGGGCCTCGAACTCCGCCTCGGCGGCAAGAGAGGGATCGGGTCCATGAGGCGAACCGTCGGCCGCGCCGTCGCTGATTGGGACCGAGGATTCGTCGAGGATCTCACCGGGGTCGTGACCCGAGGGCGCCGTGGTCGATCGTGCCTCCTCCTCGATCTCGCGCGCCCGTTGGTGGGCTTGTTCAAGGATGCGATCCCGTGCCTCGATCACCGCCATGATCACGGTGTCAACTGAGACGTGCTGGTTCTCCCTGAGTTGCTCCAGCTCATACTCGGTCTGTTCCAGACGGGCGGTTGCGTCCTGGGAC
>CAZULI010000102.1:0-6351 GCA_964621095.1 uncultured Acidimicrobiaceae bacterium
GGGTCTTCCGAACCGTGACCCTCCCCCAGCTCCGGCCTGCCGTCGGGGCGGGCGCCCTCCTGGCTGCGCTCTACACCCTGTCCGACTTCGGGGCGGTGTCGCTCATGCGGTTTGATGCGTTCACCAGGGTGATCTATGCCCAGTACTCAGGAAGGATCGACCGCACCCCCGCCATTGTTCTGTCACTCGTCCTCATCGTGTTCGCCATGATCATCATCTGGGCTGAACGACGAACCAGTGGACGGGGGGTGAGGTTCTCGACGACCCCGAACCGCCCCCCAAGCCTGTACCGCCTCCGACGTGGCATGCGTGTCGCAACCGTTGGAGCGATGTCCGGGGTCGTGTTCATCGGCTCGGTCGTACCGATCAGCGTTCTCATCACATGGGTCGTTCGGGGGGCCAGACACGGCGGGGACATCTCCATACCATGGCGTGCGGTCGTCGGTTCGGTCACGGGGGGAACCCTCGCCGCCCTCATCGCCATGATCTTCACGATCCCGATCGTCATCCTTGCCGTGCGGTACCCATCCAAGCGGACCATGCTCCTTGAGCGGTCCGTGTTCGTGACGTTCTCCCTCCCCCACATCACGATCGCCATCGCGGTGATCGCCTTCACCATCACCTGGTTGAGACCGCTGTACCAGACGATGTTCATCCTCGTGATGGTCTACGCGGCCATGTTCATCGCCCAATCGACGAGTGCAGCAAAGGCGTCCTTGCTCCAGATCGATCCTGCCACCGAGGATGCGTCACGCTCGCTTGGCCATGGCCCGTTTGCGACCCTCATGCGCATCACCGTCCCCCTCATGGCAAAGGGACTGCTGGCAGGTGGTGCCCTCGTGTTCGTGACCACCCTGAAAGAGCTACCTGTGACGTTGCTGCTGAGCCCGCCCGGGTTCTCAACGCTCGCGGTGCGAGTCTGGGGGGCAGCCGAGGAACTGCTCTACACCCGTGCGGCGACGGCCGCCCTCATCCTCATCGCCATGTCGGTGCTCCCGGTGTACTACCTGTCGATCAAACCAAGAGCGGTCATCAGATGACGGGGGAGAACGTGATCTCGGTTGCTGACGTGTCGGTGACCTTCGGCGACAAGACCGCGTTGGACGGGTTCTGTCTCGATGTGCCCGCGGGGTGTCTTCTGACGCTCGTGGGTCCCTCGGGGTGCGGCAAGACGACGGCGCTGCGTGTCATTGCTGGGTTCGAACCCGTCAAGCGTGGAACCGTCTCGATCAGGGACACCGTGGTTCTGAGCCAGAAGGTGAACGTTCCACCGGAGAAACGTCGGGTCGGGATGGTGTTCCAGGAGTACGCACTCTTCCCCCATCTCACGGTCGCCGAGAATGTGGGCTACGGGGTTCGTGGCCCTCGGCGTGATCAAACCGTTGCCGAGTCGCTGCATCTTGTCAGCCTTGACGGCTACGACGCACGTTTCCCTCATGAACTCTCCGGTGGCGAACAGCAGAGAGTTGCTCTCGCACGAGCGCTGGCCCCCTCCCCTGACGTCGTTCTCCTCGACGAGCCTTTCTCAAACCTCGACGCGCCCCAACGAGAGCGGATGCGTCGCGAACTCAGGAAGATCATCAAGGCTGCCGGGGTCACTGCGGTACTCGTCACCCATGATCAGGCAGAGGCCCTTGCGCTCGCTGACGTTGTCGCCGTGATGCAGGCAGGCCGCATTGCCCAGGTCGGTCGACCGGATGAGGTGTACCGGTCGCCGATCAGCCGCTGGGTTGCCACATTTCTTGGTGACGCATGGGTGTTCACGGGCGTCGCGTCCCACGGAGAGATCACCACACCGGTCGGGTCGGTGAAGACGGATCTCGCAGACGGCAACGAGGCCAGCGTGATGATCCGTCCGGAATGGATTCGTCCGATCCGCACGGACGCACCCGGTCACACGGTCATCGACACTGAGTTCCGCGGCCACGACCAGCGGGTTGAGATCGAGCTCAGGGACGGTGGGCGCGTCGATGCCATTGTTTCATCGATCGAGACCATCCAACGAGGGGACACCATCACCCTGGAAATCCTCAACGCAGCGGTCTACCCGGCCGTTGAGTGACCGTCGCCAGCATCCGGGGTGGGCGACCGGTCACCTCCCGACGCACGCTGACGAGGATCTCACTCCGGTGTTCGAGGGGCCATGGGTGGCTGCCATTCGGCGGGGATCGTATCGGTGGGTGCCAGGGCATCGGGGAGGAGCGCCAACGGGATGTTCGTGTTGCGACGGGTCTCGATGAAGCCAACGATCCAGGCACCGACGCCCCACACCAGCGCCACGAGGTAGAGGACGGCCCCGACAACCGGGATGAGCCAGATACCGAGACGCCACACGACCGCGCCAACGACGAACGCCCCGAAGATCCCCCCACGTTTGACCAGGATGCGGTTCCCGAGAGCGGCAACCGCAGGAACCGGACCGATGATGATCGCTGCAACCATCACCATGACCAGCAGGAGCGCCAGGGGAACGCCAACCAGGGTCGCGCCGAGACCGACGACGACGAACGGCGCCCCGACGACGGCAACGAGCCCGTACAGGAAACTGGCGATCGGTCGGGTCACCACCGCACCAGTTGCCCGACTCGACGATCCGCGCAACAGGAAGAGCACCGCAAGACCCGACACGACAAAGCTGAGGAACCCGACGATGTTGGCAAGGGAGATGATGACCCCGTAGATGAAGTTGCTTTGGGTTGGCAGTCGCGTTGTGTTCCCCTTGATCTGGGCCCCTTGGTCGATTGACGCCCCGATCGGTGACCGGTACACAAGGTTGCCCTCCACAACGGCGGTTGCACCAACGCTGAGCTGCTGGGTCGCGATGTCGATGGCGCCTCCGACCGGTCCGTCAATGGCCGTTCTCAGCATGCGTCCCCGTACGTCGCGCCCGACGGGTCCCTCGATCCGCACGCTCCCTCCGAACGCCATGACGTCGCGTGCAACCACGCCCGATTCCTGAATCACCACCGACGCCCCTGCCACAAACACATCTCCCCCAACCTCACCGCCAACCGTGATGGTGCGGGCGGCACCACGCAGGGAACCCCCGACCCTCGCCCCGTGATTGATCGTGACCGTACCCGACGAGAACACGTGGACACTTCCGGTGACTTCACCGTTGATCAGGAGATCCCCGGTGAAGATCGTCAAATCACCGTTGACAACCCCATCAACGACACCCCGCAGTGATGTGACGTAAACGTCCTCGACGATCGGATCGCCCTGTGTCACGACAAAGATGTTCGTGGTGATGAGCGACCCGACGATTGGCGCCATCAGTGGCGCCATGACCGCAAGCACACCGACAAACGCCACCCCGAACATGGGGAGGCCACGCCTCATGGACCGACTAGAGCGGAAGTGCGTTTTTGACGACATCAAGCAGTGGCCACGGTACAACACCGAACACCACCGTGACGACTGCACCGATCAGAACGGCGCACCGTGCAGGGCGCGACACCGTGAGCGGCTCGGGCTCTGCCTCGTCATCGGACCTGAACATCGCCAGGACGACACGGAGGTAGTACGCCACGCCGATCACGGTGGTCACGACACCGACGACCACGAGCCACAGATACCCACTCTCGGCAACCGAGGTGAAGGCAACGAGTTTGCCGACGAACCCGGCAAAGAACGGGATGCCAGCCATACCGAGCATCAACACGGCCATCAGCCACGCCATTTGCGGATGGCGCTTCCCCAACCCGTTGAGACGGTCAAGGCTGGTTGCCGAACCGCCCGGCCCGGCAACGATCGACACCACGGTGAAGGCGCCAACCACCATGAAGGCGTACGTCGCCAGGTAGAACCACATGGCGGGGTATCCGCCGGACCCTGCAATGACGGTCGTGAGGATGTACCCGGCGTGGGAGACCCCCGAGTAGGCGAGAAGGCGCTTGACGTCGTCCTGGATGAGTGCCATCACGACACCCACGATCATCGAGATCGCAGCCACGACTGCAAGAATCGGTGCCCAGGTGTCGACCTGGCTCGCCATCCCATGGACAAAGATCCTGGCAAGAGCGGCGAACCCTGCCACCTTGACACCGGCGACCAGGAGGCCGAGCGCGGCGTTCGGTGCACCCTGGTACACGTCAGGCGCCCATTGGTGGAACGGTGCCGCCGAGATCTTGAACAGCAACCCGGCAAGCATCAGGCTGAGACCGGCGAGCAGGATGCCCGGTTCGGTCACGATGGTTCCCGACAGGAAATCAAGAATCGAGTTCACGCCGTACAGCGACAGCGACCCCGTCGCTGCAAACGTGAGGGCAACGCCGTAGAGGAACATCGCTGAAGCGAGGGATCCCAGGAGGAAGTACTTGAGAGCGGCTTCACTCGAACCCCTGACCGTGCGGGTGAACCCGGCAAGGATGTAGAAGCTGATCGACGCCGTTTCGAGTCCGATGAAAATGACGACCAGGTTGGGGGTGGCGACCATCATGTGCAGACCGGCGAGACCGAGGAGCATCAGGGAGCTGAACTCGACCGCTCGTTTGCCAAGGCGCGCCTGAAGATCCCACGATCCGAGGAATGCGACAAACCCGACCAGCCCAAGGACGATCGCGGCAAACGCCGAGAACCCGTCCATCACGACCATCGGTGATCGCACGATCGCGATGTCCTGGGTAGAGAAGTACAGACCGCCGCCGCTCGTCTGCACGGTGGACCACTGCCAGAACCCGACGACCGCTGACAACAGGAAGAACAACCCGACAACGGGTCCCCAAACGGTCCGGTTCCGGCTCCCGACCACCCCAAGAAGAATGGTCACCAACGCTCCGACCAGGAGAATCACCTCAAAGGCGACGGAGACAAACGACATGTTCCCCATCAGTCACCACCTCCCTGGTTGGACGTTGCCGTGTCTCCGACGCTCCCCACCGGTGCCGACAGATCAGCGAAACGACCGAACTCGGGTGCTTCGTGTCCGGTGACGCTCTCGATCCGGTCAAGGATGATCTCAACGCTTGGCTGGATCCGATCAAGCACCGGCTTGGGGTACACACCAAGGCCGATGATCAACACCACGAGGGGGACCATGATGGCGACCTCGCGGAAATTGAGATCCTTGAGGGCCTCGATCTTCGGATGCACCACGGGTCCGTGGAAGATCCGTTCGTACATCCAGAGGAGGTAGATCGCGGCCAGGATCACGCCGAACGCGGCGACGATGGCAGCAGCGGGTTGTGTCATGTACGAACCGATGAGGACCAGGAACTCCCCGATGAACCCGGAGAGGGTTGGCAACCCGACGGATGCAAAAACCGCAAAGAGGAAGAACCCTGCGTAGACGGGCATGATCTTTGCGAGACCGCCGTAGTCGGCGATGATGCGGGTGTGGGTTCGGTCATAGATCATGCCGATCAGAAGGAAGAGGGCGCCGGTGATCAGACCGTGGCTGATCATCACGTACACCGACCCCTGGAGGCCTTGGCTCGTGAGGGCGAACGCACCGAGGAGGACGAACCCCATGTGGCTCACGGAGGAGTACGCGATCACTCGCTTGAAGTCGGGTTGCACCGTTGCTGCGGCCGCACCGTAGATGACGCCGATGGCACCAAGCACAGCGAGGATCGGACCGAGGCTCACCGTGGCATCGGGGAACAACGTCATGTTGAATCGGATGAACCCGTAGGCACCGAGCTTGAGCAGGATGCCAGCAAGGATCACCGACCCAGCCGTGGGCGCTTGTGTGTGAGCGTCCGGCAACCAGGTGTGGAAGGGGAACATCGGCACCTTGATCGCAAACCCGATACCAAACGCCAGGAAGAGCCAGATCTGGGTGGTGTGGGAGAGATTGGTGGCGAGCGCCGCAACATAGTTGAAGGAGGAGACCGCTCCCACCGTGTCCCCCGCAAGGAGGGCGAGCGCGATGATGCCTGCGAGAAGGAACGCTGATCCGAACGCTGTGAAGAGGACGAACTTCAGTGCAGCACGGGCACGGTCGCCGGATCCCCAGATCAGGATGAGGAGGTACATGGGGATGAGCACGAACTCGAAGAAGGCGAAGAACACGATGAGGTCAAGGGCGAGGAAGACGCCGATACACGCTGCTTCAAGCAGGAGCAGGATCGCCATGTAGGTCTTCTGCCGGTCCTGGATCGACCGTGAGGCCGCGATCGACAGGGTGAACAGGATCGTCGTGAGCACCACCATGAACAGTGAGACGCCGTCGATTCCAAGACTCCACGACAGCCCGAACGTGTCCGAGATGGAGTGGAACTCCGTGAACTGTGGGCCGGGGTACGCCGAGTCGAAGATCCACATGATGTGCAGGGCGAGGGCGAGGGGTGCGATCGAGACCCCGATGGCCACCGGGAGGACCACCTCGGATCGTCGCGCAGGGAGCAT
>CAZULI010000103.1:0-6339 GCA_964621095.1 uncultured Acidimicrobiaceae bacterium
CTCGTGGAGCGGGCGGAACACGCCATGGACGGCGGGATCGAGGCGTCGCACATCGTTCTCGACCCTGGGATCGGGTTTGGAAAGACCGTTGACCACAACCTCGCCCTGTTGGCGTCCGTTGATCGGCTCGCCGCCAATGGCTTCCCGATTCTCATCGGACCGAGCCGCAAACGGTTCCTCTCCACGGTTCTGGAACCCATTCGGGGGTCAACGACACCGATGCAACGCGACATGGCAAGCCTCGGAGTGGTGGCCATGGCGGTTGCCGGCGGAGCAAAGATTGTGCGGGTCCACGAGGTTTCGGCTGCGGTTGAGGTAGTGCATGTGGTTGACACTATTGTGCGATCAAAAGCGTTTTGAACGGATGAAATGAGCAAGAAATCCACAGGACTTGAACCGCGGGGTTTTCGTTGGGTCATCAAAGGCCGGCTCGCTGTCTCTGAACGGGTCGGTGGGTACGGGTTCCAACACCGCAAAGTACGGCGGGAGGAGGAACTCATCTGGCTCAAGGATCAAGGAATCAACTCGATTGTGAGCCTCCTTGGCCCCTCCCAGTCGTCTCAGGCGTACGAAGCTGCTGGCTTCTTGTTTGCATCACGAGATGTCCCCGCCAACCTCGAACCCGAGGACGCCGAACCAGTCTTTGAACTGCTTCATGCGGCCCTGACCGCCGAAGGTGCCGTCGTGCTGGTGCATCGTGACACCATCGATGACACGCTGGCGGGTCTGCTCGCCGGTTACCTGATCCATTCCAAGATGCTGGATGATCCCATCGTCGCAACCGACGTCATCCAGCGGATCCTCGCCAGGGCGATAGGGCCGGAAGGTCGGCGCCTGATCCCACAGGCCTGATCGTGGCACGGGCGTTCATCGGGCTCGGTTCCAACATCGGGGATCGGAGGAACCACCTCACCCAAGCCCTCGAAGGGATCAGCGATCTTGGAACCATCATCACCGGATCGCCCATCTACGAAACCGCTCCCATCGGGGTGACCGACCAGGATCCGTTTGAGAACGCCGTGGTCGCATTGGAAACGGACCTTGCGCCGACGGATCTCCTCGAACGACTACTTGACATCGAGCAGCGTCAGGGGCGGGTCCGGACGGCAAAATGGGGTCCCCGAACCCTTGACCTGGATATTCTCTCGTACGACGGGCAAACCGTCGATCTGCCGGGCTTGACGATTCCTCATCCACGGATTCGGGAACGCAATTTCGTGTTGTCGCCCCTTGTTTATGTTGCGCCGAGGCTCGGCGACGCTCACGGGCCGTACGCAGAGGCACTCACCGATGTTCGTCATCAGGCCATTCGGAGGCTGACGGGTCCGGTTGATGTCACCGGGCCGAGATGGATGGCAGGGTTGACCGAAGCCCTTGCGTTCCAAGGAGGAGACGGCTCGTACACGGTCTGGATGCATGACGATTGGACCAATCTCTCTGGATCCATGTTCGGTGCCTACCTGGCCGCGTCGGTACTCCTGGCCGGGGGAGCGGAGCACCCGGACAAGGTTCCGACCTCGTTCACCTACCGGTATCTCAAAGCGGTCCCCCCCAACGTCGCGGTGACCATCAAGGTGGAACACAACCGCCGCAGCGATCGATCCGCAGAGATGTCCATGTCGATCATGGTGGACGAGGTCGAGTTCGGGCGGGCCCACCTGTCCGTTGCCAAGGATCGAGGTGATGTCATTGTTGCCCCACCGAAGCCGGACGTCATGCCCCTTTCCGAGTGCTTCCCCCTTGACGAGATCATTGATTCGATGGGTGGGGAGCCGGGGAACTCGGTGCGCAGCTGGCGGCCGGTCGAGAACTGGAAGATTCCCGACCTCGCTGACGGTACGTCAGGGCTCCTGCGGGCATGGTGTCCCCACATCGCCGAAGGATGGGACGACCCGTACCTGTCAGCAGCCAGCCTGTTCATGCCGATTGATGCGCTCATCTGGACGGTGGCGATGCTGGGAGCAGGACGACTTGGCATCAGCCCGATGTTCACGCCAACCGTCGAGATCACTGCCCGGTTTGCCAAGACGGAGCGTCTGGGGGGATGGCTCATCGGAGAAGCCTGCATCGATCATCTGACGACGAAGTCGGTTGCGGGGACGATCCAGGTGTGGGACAACGACGGATCCCACGCAGCGACCGGTCACTCCCTCAACCTCACCCTGGAGTAGCGCCGCACCCGGTGCCCTGGGCTGCAGTCGAATGCGGGGGAACATACCCGCTTGCGCCCAAGTATTCTGCGTTTCCGGACCGATACCCCCAAGGACTGCCTGGATCGGAGCCCCATGAACATCACCGTGTACGGACCCGGTCGTGCAGGCGGCGCCCTTGCGCTCGCCGCATCGCGCGCAGGCCACCACATCACCGGGATTGAAGGGCGCAACGCCCATGCCGTTGCCCAGCTTGCTGGCATGGTGAACCCGACCGAGGGATCCCCAGACCTGCTGATCATTGCGGTGTCTGACGACGCCATCCGGGAGGTGGCAGCGGCCCGGGAGGTCGCAGCCCCCGCGGTCGTGCATGTTTCAGGGGCTGTCTCTGTCGATGCGCTCACACCGTACGCCGACGCCGGAGCCGCGATTGGATCGTTTCACCCCCTCCAGACCTTCCCCAACGCGGTCGTTGGGGCGCAGCGGCTTCCCGGAGCGGCTGTCGCGGTCACCGCTGAGGGGGAGTTCGCCGAGACGTTGTTCGAGTTCGCACGCTCGCTTGGGTGCGGGCCGTTTGCCCTCAGCGACGCGCACAAACCCCTGTATCACGCTGCTGCTGCCGCTTCGGCGAACTACACGCTCGCCGCCCTGGCCGTCGCATCAAGGCTGTACGTCGCAGCGGGGGTCGATCCCGGTGTCGCAGAACCCCTCGTGCGAGCGATCGTCGACAACGCGTTCGCACTCGGACCGGACGCCGCCCTCACCGGGCCGATCGCACGGGGTGACGTTGCAACCGTCAAAGCTCAGATCAAGGCGGTGCGCGCTGCGTCCCCCAGCCTCGTTGATTCGTTCATCGATCTCGGAAGGGCCACCGCAGCCGTCGCGGGCAGGACAGAACTCTTCAGCGAGGTGTTCGGGTGATCACCCTGAGAACGTTTGCACAGGTACGAGCAGCCGTCTCAGGTTCGGTGGCCCTCGTCCCAACCATGGGGTTCCTCCACGAGGGTCACATGAGCCTCATCACCGCAGGTTCACGAGTGGCAGACACCACCGTGGTGTCGCTGTTCGTCAACCCGACACAGTTCGGGGACGCCCGTGATCTCAAGGCGTACCCCCGAAATGAACAACGCGACGCAGCCCTGGCACAACAAGCGGGCGCCGACATCCTGTTTGCACCGTCCGTCGAGGAGGTCTACCCCGAGGGGGAACACGTCACGGTTCACGTTGATGGCGTGAGCGACGCCATGGAGGGCCGGTTCCGCCAAGGCCACTTCGAGGGTGTGGCAACCGTCGTCGCCAAGCTGTTTGCCGGGACTGGGCCGGATCACGCCATGTTCGGGAGAAAGGACGCCCAGCAGCTCGCGGTCGTCACAACGATGGCGAACGGCCTGCGGTTCCCCGTTCAGATCCACGCCGTACCGACGGTACGCGAACAGGATGGGCTCGCTCTCTCCAGTCGCAACGTGCGCCTTCCCCCGGAGGTCCGTGGTGATGCGGTCCGCCTCAGCCAGGCGCTGTTTGCCGCGGCGGACGCCATCGAGGCTGGGATCGATGATGTTCCCCGGTTGCGAACGATCACCCAATCGGTGGTCGATGGTGCGCCAGGCGTGGACCTCGAGTACATCGAGGTTGCTGACGCGGCGTCTGCGACACCGGTGCATGCGATCAACGGCGACGCGTTCCTTGCCATTGCGGCGAACGTCGGCGGAGTACGACTGATCGACAACGTCGCCATTGAGGCTGAAACCATGACCGTCGACCGCGGTACCGTACTCGATCACCCAAGCATTCTCTATGAGGAGGCGCCATGCTCCTGACCGTCGATGTCGGCAACACCCAGATCGCCCTCGGCATGTTCCAACAGGACGAGCTGATCGGCCACTGGCGTGTGTCAACCGATGCCGATGCGACTCTTGACGAGATCAGGTGGGAGATGACCGGGATCCTCGCACAGGATGGGTTTGCGCCGGCCGAGATCATGGGGGTGGCCATTGCAAGTGTGGTGCCCGCCATGACATCAAAGCTCCGCAAGATCACGAGCTACCTCACGGTTGGTCGCGCGTTGGTCGTGGAACCCGGCGTGAGAACCGCCATGGCGATCGAGATCGACAACCCGCACGAAGTGGGTGCGGACCGCATCGTCAACGCTGTTGCGGCTCGCCAGAAGTATGGCGCACCGGTTGTTGTGGCCGATTTTGGCACGTCGACGAACTTCGATGTGGTGGGCACCGAAGGCACGTACCTCGGGGGAGTGATCGCCGCAGGGGTTGAGATCTCGACGAACGCCCTGGTATCGGGAACGGCAGCCCTCCGACGTGTTGAGTTGATGCCTCCCCGCAACGTCATCGGCAAGGGAACGGTTGAGGCGATCCAGTCCGGTGCGTTGTTTGGCCACGCGGGGATGGTCGATGCCATCCTCGAACGGATCGCTGATGAACTGGGTGGAGACGTGACGAGGGTGGCCACCGGCGGTCTTGCCTCCACCATCGTGCCACACTGCGAAAGCGTGGATACGATCGACGAGTATCTCACCCTCGAGGGGCTCAAGATCATCTTCGACCTGAATCAGGAATCAGCATGACCGACACTTCTGACGGATCGATCGAGGAGCTCGACGACAGTCGTTCCTTGGCGTCACACCCCCTGACACGGGACCGTGTGGCGAAGTACGAGGCAACGATTGCCGATGGTGGCTTCCCGTACTCGTTCAAGCGGGACACAACCGCCAAGGATCTCGTCGACCGGTTCTCAACCCTCGAGCCGGGAACCGAGACGGGGGTGACGGTCACCGTTGCAGGCAGGCTGAAGAACACGCGGGTGATGGGGGGACTGATCTTTGCGGTG
The DNA here is from genome assembly GCA_964621095.1 of uncultured Acidimicrobiaceae bacterium. GTDB lineage: Bacteria > Actinomycetota > Acidimicrobiia > Spongiisociales > UBA5794 > UBA5794. The sequence continues at coordinate 4,995 of CAZULI010000103.1, forward strand.
GTGTCGGACGCGACGGGGCTCCTCCAGCTCTTCGTCGATGCGACGACGCTTGGCGATGAGGGGTTCGAATCGTTCAAGGACCTCGACGGTGGCGACTGGATCGGTGCAACGGGGGAGGTCATGACGACGAAGCGTGGGGAGATCTCGGTCCGGATCAGTTCCTTCGAGTTGCTGCAAAAGAGTCTCAGACCGTTGCCCGACAAGTGGCACGGCCTCAAGGACGTCGAGGCCCGTTCTCGGCGCCGTTACGTCGATCTCATCGCCAACGAGGACGCCAGGACGGTCGCGATCACCCGCAGCAGGATCATCAGCGAACTCAGACGACAGTTCGAGATCAGGGGGTACATCGAGGTGGAGACACCGGTTCTCCTTCTTGAGGCCACGGGGGCGACGGCCCGCCCGTTCATGACGCATCACCACGCCCTTGATCTCAACATGCAGCTCCGAATCGCGACGGAGCTCTACCTCAAACGTCTCGTCGTGGGTGGTCTTGAACGGGTGTTCGAGATCGGTCGCATCTTCCGCAACGAAGGCATCGACGCCGAACACAACCCGGAGTTCACGATGCTCGAGTCGTATGAGGCGTTTGCCGATTACCACGCCATCATGAACCTGGTTGAGGACGTCATCGGTGCCTGCGCCCAAGCAGCGAACGGCTCGACTGACGTCGAGGTGGCTGGACAACCGCTGAGCCTTGCGGCGCCGTTCAAGCGCGTTCCGATGCTTGACGCCGTGCGGTATGCAACCGGTCTTGACATCGACTACGAAACCCCCATCGAGGACCTGCGGAACATCGCCCGCGATTTCGGTGTGAACCCCGAGGCTCACTGGGGCCAGGGCAAGCTGGTCGAGGCACTCTTTGATGAAACGGTTGAACCAACCATCTGGGAACCCACCTTCATCACCGAGCACCCGATCGAGGTGTCCCCCCTTGCACGAGTCCACCGATCAAAGCCTCATGTGACCGAACGGTTCGAACTCTTCATCGCCGGATCCGAGTACGCAAACGCGTTCTCCGAACTCAATGATCCGTTTGACCAGCGCTCGCGGTTCGAGGCGCAGGCAGCCAAGAGGGAAGCAGGAGACGAGGAAGCCCACCCCATCGATGAGGACTACCTTCGTGCCCTCGAGTACGGGCTCCCACCAACCGGCGGTCTCGGTATCGGTGTTGACCGACTCGTGATGCTTCTCACCGGTAAGACCCACATCCGCGAAGTCATCCTGTTCCCGACGATGCGTCCCGAATGACCCATCGCTCCGGGAGCGAAGTGGGTCCACGGCACAGCAACACGTGTTCAAGGTCGAGGCAGCAAGTGTTGCGGTCTTAAAGGTCGGCCGGTACTAG
>CAZULI010000104.1:0-6331 GCA_964621095.1 uncultured Acidimicrobiaceae bacterium
GCCGACGCCGCCATTCTCGCCGCAGCGAAGATGTGCGAACCGGGCCTTGAGGAGCAGGTCACGTACACCCACGCACTCGACGACGACGAGATCGGGTACTTCGTCACGGAGTTCGAGGAGAACATGAACTCATTCGACCAACTCGAGCTCCAGCTCGAGACGTTTGCCGAGAACCTGTTGTTTGCGTGACCGACCGGTCGCTCAAAGGGATCACCACAAGGAGAGACACATGACCACCCTCACACAAGCACCGGACATCGTTGGAAGAGGCAATCGGGAAGGCGCCGATCTTTTCAGAGAATGGTTCATCGAGCTCGACACCACGGCCAGGACCGGAGGAATGGCCGCCTACGTGTTCGTCATGGGGTCCATCAACGAGATTCTCAAAGCGTTTGACCTCCCCGTGACGTTCCCCGAAATCAACTCCCTCCAGACCGCCGTACGCAAGGTTGCCCACGAGTATCTCGGGGACGCCGAGGATTACGGGTACTCCCCCGACATCTGTGGGTACGTCAAGGCTGACGTCGGCATGCAGCTGCGAGGCGGGGAGCACCCGATGGGACAGATCCCCAAGCCAGGCATCTCCGTGCTCACCAACGCCTGCAACACCTACATCAAGTGGGCCGAGATCTGGGAACGGATGTACGGCACCCCGATGTTCACGATCGACGTCCCCGGCTCCCGCCAGGAAGGGCTCATCACGGTTCCCGGCGAAGCCGACTTCGAGGGGGACCGCAAGTACGTCGAGACACAGCTCGGCGAGCTCATCACGCTCCTCGAGGAGGTCACCGGCAAGAAGTTCGACATCGACAAGTTCCGCCAGGTCCTCGGGTACGCCAACACCATGAGCGCTTCCTGGGAGCGGATCCTTGAGCTCAACATGGCGAGTCCCTCGCTGTTCAACGCACTCACGGACGGCACGATCTACCTGGGCGTCGCCAACGGGCTTCGTGGCACCAAGGAGGGTGCGGAGTACTTCGAGCGCTTGGTCGAGGAGATGGAGTACAAGGCGGCTTCCGGCATCGGCCAGACGATCGAAGAGCAGTATCGGCTCGTCTTCGTCGGTGTCCCCTGCTACCCGATCTTCCGCCGGTTCAACGAACTGTTCACCGACTGGGGTGGGACGTTCGTCAACTCGACCTACCTCTGGTTCGCCTCCGGTGGAACGAACCGGGGGTTCCAGTACGACCTCGACAACCCGATGAAGAGCCTCGCCGAGGGGATCCTCATCAGTGTCAGGGACGCCATGGACTCGATGTTCCACCAGAACCAGGTCCTTGCTGACATGGCGGAGAACTTCAACATCGACGGGGTCATCTACCACCCCATCAAGAGCTGCCGAACCGTCTCAACCGGGTTGGCAGACGGACGGAAACACATGACCGAGACGCTCGGACTCCCGAGTCTGTTCATCGAATCAGACATGATGGACCGCCGGGTCGTATCAGAAGCACAGATGAAGAACCGGATCGACGCCTTCTTCGAGGGCCTCGCATCCCGGGAGCGGCAAGCAATCGCAGCCCAGAAAGGATGAGGTGATCCCATTGGCGTACGCAGCGGGAGTCGATGTCGGCTCAACACAAACAAAAGCAGTGATCATCAACGAAGCCGGTGAGATCGTCGGGCGGGCCCTCATTGACACGGGAGCGAACGTCGTTCAAGCCGCCGAGAACGCCTACATCGTCGCACGCGACGGTGCCGGTCTCGACGAGCGGGAAGTCGAGTACGTGGTCGGTACCGGGTACGGGAGATACCGGGTGACGTTTGGCAACAGCCAGGTCACCGAGATCTCCTGTCACGGCCGTGGTGCGGTGCACATGTTCCCGGGTACACGGACCGTCGTCGACATGGGTGGCCAGGACACCAAGGCCATCTCCGTTGATGCCAACGGGGAGATCACGGACTTCTGCATGAACGACAAATGTGCAGCAGGAACGGGCCGGTTCCTCGGTGCCGCCGCCGCAGCACTCGACATCCCCTTGGACGAGCTCGGACCGGTCTCGCTCACGAGCACCAAGCCGGTGAAGATCTCGACCACCTGCACGGTGTTTGCCGAATCGGAGGTGCTCGCCTGGATCGGGAAGGGCAAGAAGATCGAGGACATCCTGTGGGGCGTCCACGTCTCCATCGCACAGCGTTCCGCCGGGTTGATGCGCCGAGTCGGGATCAACGACGAGATCACCTTCACGGGAGGGGTGACACGCAACCAGGGCATGGTGAAGGCCCTCGAGGAGCGCCTCGAGAAGCCACTCAACATCTCGGAGGATTGCCACTACATGGGCGCTCTCGGTGCAGCCCTGTTCGCCCTTGACGAGGTCAAGGCGGGGCGCACCCCAGTACACACCGGAGCGGGGGTGAAATCGTGATCATCACAGCAGGGATCGATGTCGGCTCCACCTACACCAAGGTGGTGATCCAGGACGAGGAAGGCGTGATTCTCGCAAAGGTGGTCCAGCCCACCGGGTTCCGGCTCCGCGAGGTTGCACGCCAAACCTACGACGAAGCGCTTGAGATCGCCGGTCTTGACGAGAGCGAGATCGCGTACGTGATCGCAACCGGGCCGGGTCGCCATCAGGTCGATTTCAAGAACATGCATGTCACGGACCTCACGGCGAGTGCCCGGGGGGCGTGCTTCCTCTTCCCGGGAACCCGAACCATCCTTGACATCGGTGGCCAGACGATGAAGGCCTCCAGGGTCGATGAGAAGGCCCAGGTGCAGTCCTTCCGGTTGAATGACAAGTGTGCTGCAGGGACCGGTGCGTTCCTCGAAAAGACCGCTCGGTACATGGGGTACACGACGGAGGAGATCGGTGCCCTCATGACGACGTCGAAGGAACCAGTCCCCATCTCGGGGGTCTGTGCCGTCTTCGCAGAGTCTGAGGTCATCAACCACCTCTCGATCGGGACGCCACCCGCTGACATCATGCAGGGTGCGATGGAGTCGCTCACGGACCGGTCCGTCCAGCTCATGCGCCGTGTCAGGGCCGAACCGGAGTACACCCTCATCGGTGGGATCCTGCGGTTCCAGACGATGGCCAAATCGGTCAGCAAGGTGCTCGAAGCCGAGGTCAACGTACCGGATCCTGAGATGGTGCAGTTTGTTGCCGCACTTGGTGCGGCGATCCTCGGACGTCGTCGACTGGAGAAGTTGGCGCAGGAACCCGTTGGATCGGGGGTGTCAGCATGACAGAACTCGCCGTTGAATCACTCATCGTCGAATCTCTCCCAGCAGACTCATCGCTCACACCGGCCGTCTACTGCTCAACGGAGATCGTCGTCCTCAAAGGGGATGAACTCGTCGCAGCAGGGTGGACACAACGCACGGTGACGGACACGAACCGTATCTATGAGCTTGAGGAGCTCTACAAGAGTGTCGGGTTCGAGACCATCATCGTCGACCTTGACCCGAACAGCTTCGGGGAGGCGTGCAACACGTGCGCCGTGGCCGCGTGCTCGGAGTATCTGGCACTCTTCACCCGGAAGTAGCCCGGCTGATCAGAACAGGACACGGGCGCTCGCTCACCGAGCGAGCGTCCCAGAGACAAAGAACCGCCTGGATCGGGGACCCCTCCGATCCCGGCGGTTCTCTTGATTCAGCCGTTCCTCCACACCGGTGGACGCTTGTCGAGAAACGCTTGGATGCCCATTTTCAACATCAGGGCAACGTCACCTCTGTCGCCTTGTGACACAGCAACCTCGGTCAGTCTCATGGCTGGATCGATGGGGAGCTGTCGATCGATTACTGCGTCAAGAATCTGTGCGGGAGCCATCGAAGACTCCGGGTACCCACACCTCGGAGGCAGAGCGATCCCCGATTGTTTCGAGGTTTTGGCGCGACTCTTCGGTCTCAGACGGCACATATTGGCATGGACGTTGCTGACTGGCATGAACTGGGCGATGCGTTCAGTGACATAGAGGCTGGGCAGGAGAAGTACAAATGACCCGTAGCGGGGTACTCTCCATTCGCAAGTGTTTGGGCTTTCTCGCAGCTGGGGTGTTGGCCCTGGCTGCTTGTCAGCCTGTGGCTGGTGATCTGCCTGTGACGCCCTCCGCCACGCCAATCATCGTAGGACAATCAGACACACCGACGGGATTCCGAGGCGGGGTCCTCGTGGGTTTGGGGCCGGAGCTGTCTATCGGCCAACGGGTGAACGACTGGCGCTGGGACCTCCCGATGGCTGCGGCCGACGGGTTCGAGGCCAGTATCGGGTTCACGAGTGAACTGTTGGCCGCCAACTGTGAGAACTTTCCCGCCCACTTGGACTGTCCCCTGCCGAACGAGACGGTGCTTCTTTTTCATCTCTCGGCACTGTACGACCTCGACCAACCTGTGTTGTTTGGTCAGGCCGCCACCTCCGATCATGTGGAGGTTTACCGCTCCGGCCCCGGACGCCAGGACAGTAGCATTGCCACCTCGGTTCCTCGGGCGGATGTCGGCACGCACTGTCTTGTCATCGCTGCGCTTGAAGACGATCGGACCATCTCAGAAGGACAGTTCGGGGATCACTACGGCACCGGAGTATGGACCATCGTTGTTGAGGGTGATGAGACAGTTCGGTGCGACGCTCCGGAGTATTCCGGTCCGTGGTGGCCGGTTGATGAGGACGGTCCGATCGTTAGCGACTGCGCCTTGCCGTGGCTGACCGACAAGCCCCAGCTGTACGCGCAAGGTGTTGATGCTGCGAGCGCCGATCTGTGGGCTGTGTTGCCACGCTGCGGCCTTCCAGGTGAGTCGTACGCAGTGTTCGCTGTCGACGGTGTGTTACAGGGTGGCGAAGGCGTTCTCAGCCCATATCGGATCCCGGCCACTGCAGCCCCAGGAATCGTCGTGCCCGTCGACGACCCTGGCGGGTGGCTTCGTGTTCTCGTGGCGACTCTATCGCAGGATGGGGGAGGGCCCAGCCTCCACACGAGCAGACCATGGCCACCCACTGAGCTGTCCCGTTGACGCCTTCCCCGGATTCTCATGGATACCCTGGTTGATGTTTCCCCGTTTCTCGGGCCGGTCTCGGGTGGGGTCTGGGGGTCACGGAGAGGAGGAGCGATGCCTGCACCGTTCCCGAGGAGTTCGGTCGTCACGCTATGGAGTCGGCCTGCGGGAGAGATAGGTCGATTCGTTGGGTTTCGAAGGGTCTTGCTTCCGACTGCGAACCGCTGTGACGCCTGGCCCCGAAGACCAGCCGAACAGTACGATGGCGCACCTCTGGAGCCTCCGCCAGGGGTCCATGAGTGTCTTGGAGACTCTGTTAACGGCGGTTGCCGCATCTTGGAGGCATTTCAACCGGTCCACCTCCCGAACCGCCGACATCTCGTCGGCGTGCCAGTCTGCGAGCGCTCCTGAAATGATTGCTGCGGATGCAGCCGTTTCCACGAGGAACGGACCGACAAAGATCGTGGTGGCTGTGACGGCCAGAACCCATGACGGTGTATCCAAATCGAAGTTGTTACTGAGATATGGGCCACCAACCCAAAGTGCGACCCCGATAAGGGCAAGAATCCAAGTCGTAGCATCCAGGCGTCTCATCTGCACCCCGTCGCGGGGCTAATTCTGATCAAGAGCATTCTCGCATGGAGCCACCCAACCCTTGAGCAGTCTCAGACACCAAACCTATGAACCGTCCACCCGCCACTCCAGCGCGCCTCTCCGCAAGCACGCCGTGGTACGGCCATTGTCGACCTGATTGCTATGGGTCTCAGCCGTCCTTCCACACGGGTGGACGCTTGTCGAGAAACGCTTGGATGCCCTCGACCCCATCATGGGTCGCCAACACCTCTTCGACATAGATCCGCTCCGCCTCAGCAAGCCTGGCATCAACATCAGCCGCGTACGAGTCACGGATCGCAGCCGTCGCAATCCGCAATGCGGATGCCGACCGAGGCACGAAGAAGGACAATGTTGCAACCCTCATCTCGGCGTGTCGGGGACGAGGACAATCGTCTCATTCTCGATGTCGTACGAGACACCTGCGCACGGCCGTCCCGGATAATCCGGTTGCCGATCGATTCGCCATTCGATGAACCCATGCTTGTCAAGAATCTCACGGATGACATGCTCAGCATCGTCGATGGGTTGGCATCGTGCTGCATCGAGATAATCGAAAATTTCGGCCTTGATGGCACCCACCGTTGCAAGGGGCTCGGTCGGCTGGTGAGATGTGAACGTTGCCAATCCGAGTTGTTCGCACGTATTTGAGTTCTCGATGGGAAACACAGCGAGTCCCCCACGATCAGTGACACAGCCGAGGAGCGGGGGAATGGTCCCGGGTTCCTCACCTTCGACAACAAAGGTGCCGTCCCGCCACACGTGGTCACACGCAGAGACGGTGGGAAC
>CAZULI010000105.1:0-6267 GCA_964621095.1 uncultured Acidimicrobiaceae bacterium
CCCTGCGTCGCTTCGCTCCGCGTCCCCCCGCAAGCGGGAGGACGGAAGACTGGAAAAGCGGGAGGACGATCCAGACAAGCGTCCCCCCGGAAAACGGGGGGACGCGACGAGCAACGCGAGGAGCAGGGGGCTCAGCCGACCCACTTCAGGAGTTTCCAGTAGAAGAACTCGGTAACCCTCCCGGATGGTCGCCGGGTGAGCGTTCGTTCTGGATCCTTCCTCTCGAACCAGGCCTCCGCGATCAGTTCCGTCTGGGGGATGGGGTCGGTGTCCGGCATGACCACCAGGTACAGGGTCTTGCCGAGGCTCGCCCACCGCTCCCCCACCGTGGTGATCGTCTCCTGGGTGGCGTCGGGGGTGTGGGACGCCACGGGCACATGGCAGAACGACCGAACCGCTGCGGGAAACACGACTCTCAGATACTGGGCTTCCATGAGAACCACGGCGTCCTCGGGGAGCTCGGCGCAGAGGTCCTGCGTGGTACCGTAGATCCCCACCTGGGTGCGTGCGGTTGCCATGGGCAGGGCGTAGATCAGGGGAAGCACGGTCACCAGGAGGGCACCGACCGTTACCACCCCCATCTTCCACACCTTGGCGCGGATCTCCCACGTTTCAAGAAGCGTGAAGACTGCCCCGATGGCCACGGCGATCCCCACGAGGGCCATTGGGTAGAACCGCCGGAGCGCCCACATCTGGTCGGGAGTGATGGATGGTTTCACCAGATAGGGCAGCATGGCGATGCCACAGAGCGTCAAGGCGATCCAGAACCGGTCCCGACGCACGAACGATGCCCGACCAAGAGCAAGCATCGAACCCACCGAGGCGATGATCACGCCAGGAATCCCCCAGTACCAGGTCAGCCAACGGCCCGCCAACTCATAGAACGACCGCGACCCGTCTGCAGGGATCCCCTCCAGGGTCATCAAGTACGTCACGAGATTCGCTTGCGTACCGGTCGTTTGGCTGTAAAGGGGCCGCAGACACACCGCCCACAGGAGGAACAGCCCGAGACCAGCAGCCCCGACCCACCGAACGTGCCGTCCAACAACCTCCCAGACGGACGCTGCTTTCTGGAAGAGGCGCCGATCCGGATCAGCGACGAGCACACAGACGAGCGCAAACACGCCACTCGCGACCGCTGCGGCCAACATGGGAGTCACGCTCTCAAGGTGATGACTGAGGTACTGGGGACTCCTCCACCAGAGATCCAGGTACCCAATGACGCCAAAGGACCACATCGCCAGCAGCGTCAGGAACCCGACGCTCCGTGAAAGTGCTCCACCCGACCGGGCCGCGTGGAGCACCGCCACTCCGAGGATCGCAGCAAACGCCGTGACGTAGAACCAGGCATCCATGCGCACCAGCGTGGTGACACCGACCAGGACCCCTGCCATCACCCAGTGCCGTTGGGATCCTTCCTGGGATCCTCGGTGCGCCGCAAGCAGCGCCATCACCAGGAGTAGCGCGACCAGCGGCTCGGAGTACGCATCACGGACAAAGAACCAGAACACCAGGTTCCAGGCGGCGGTGAGAAACGCCACCGCCGCCACCCACACGCTGAACAACCTCAACAACAGGACATGAAGCAACACCAGGAACGCCGCCCCGATCAGAGGGTTCAGGTTGAGCATCAGCCGATCACCACCCACCCAGTTGGCAAGGGCGAGTGCTGTTGCGAATCCGTGGCTGAACTGGGGATCAAGCCGGTCATCAACTCGGTCGTAATACCCCGCGGTCATCCCAGTGACGTGTTCAACCCCCGAGAACCCCCCGACGGCACCATCCACAAGCAGGGTGCCATGGTCGGCGAGCCACTTGCCGGTAGTGACATACACACCGGGGTCCCGATCGGTCAACAGGTGCTCCCCCGTGGTCTTGAGGTTGAGGAACGTCACCGAGGCGATGACCACGAGAACGAAGACGAGGAGGACGGTGTTGGTACGCGACGCCGATGGGGCTGGTGCTCGTTTCGAGGTCTCCTCCGATGACCGATCGCCACGCTGGGTGGCCCGCCACCACCACCAGCCACCTGCGACACCCGGCACCGTCACGAGCAGGAACAGCCAGGGGACGAGCTGTCCCACCATGGCAAGCACGAGACCAACCGTGAGAACCACCACCACGACGATCGACAGAAGGTCGATGATCTCGTCGGTCACACGTTCGACCCGGCCACTGCGTTGTTCCATCATGTGAGTCAACTCCGTTCAGGGCACATCAAGGGACTGCTCACGGCCACGCTGGACCATGGCGATCCACGCAAACGCGATACCAAGGCCGACGGTCGTCGTGGCCCGTATGACGACGGCTCCCAGAGCAGCGGTTGCCCCATCAAAATCACCAACCGAGGCGAGGAGACCGCTGAAGAACTCACGGATGCCCAGGCCCCCTGGGAACACCCCCACCGCCGATGCGAGCACGTTTGACGCAGAAACCACCAGCGAGAGTGACGCTCCCATCGTGGCACCCACGGCACGCACACCGGCGTACGTCATGAAGCCGCCGAACACAACCTTGACCACCACAACGACGAGCGACCACCACACGGCGCGCTCCCGGCCAGGGAACCGGCACAGGAACCACCACGACATTCCCACCGTGGCAACCACACCCATCGCACCCACCACGACACCAGCCGCCAGAAACCCGAGCAGGACAAGGGGTGGTGCCACAACAACGGCCGTGATCGCAAGCCATTCGAGACCCAGCCAGATCGCCACCACGGTGGCATGCCCCGTACTCGACCCTGCTTTGGACAGGGCTCCGATGCGAACAAACGCTGCACCAGGGATCGGGAGATAGTTTGCAGCTGAGGCGACGATCGACGTCCGAAACGAGGATCCATACGAAACGGACACGTCGGCAAGCCAGGTGCTCAGGTGTTGCTCGACGGCGATGATTCCGAATGAGATGGGCACACAGATCACGAAGAGCATGGTGGTCCACCACCAATCCACCTCGATGCCCCCCACCGAGGTCCATGCCCACCACGTGACAACCACGAACACCAGGAGACCGAGGGAACTGCGGACGATCCGAGCCCGGGGCGAGGAACTCCTCATTGCGGTAACAAACGCCGTGATGGGCCTCGGCAGCTCCAACCTTACGCTCCGAGCCCTGGCGCGATCATGCCTGGGCCTCCTCGATCGTCCCTTGATAGGCACCAACGACTTCTGCGGGAGCTCCCACCATCTTGGAGCGGCCATGATCAAGCCACATCACCCGATCGGCCATCTCAGCCACGGTTCCCAGATTGTGTGAGACCAACACCACCGAGGCGCCCCGATCAATCAGGGATCTCATTCGTTCCAGCGACCGGACCTGGAACGCTGCATCACCAACGGACAACACCTCGTCCACGATGAGTACATCAGGTTCGATGTCGGTGGCAACCGCAAAGGCGAGACGGGCAAGCATCCCCGAGGAGTATGATCGAAGCGGGATGTCGATGAACTCCGTCAGGTTCGCCCAAGCCGCTATCTCGGCTACCCGCTTGCGCATGTGCTCGGGTTTTCTCCCCAGCAACGTCCCATACATGACGGTGTTCTCGTACCCGGTCAGATCCATGTTGAACCCGGCACCCAGCTCGATCATGGGTGCGAGTGAGCCGCGCACGATCACACGCCCGGACGTCGGGGGGAGGACCCGGGCGAGAATCTTCATCAGCGTCGACTTCCCCGCACCGTTGGGGCCGATGACCCCGAAGACCTCCCCACGGGCCACCTCGAACGAGACCCCGTCAAGTGCCCACAGCGATTCGTAGGTGTGTTGCCGTTTGACGGCCTTGATGGCGTACTCCTTGATCGAGCCGATGTTGGCTCGGGACAAGCGGTACGCAAGACGTACGTCCGTGACGCTGATTGCTGACTCCGTCACAGCAACACCACCAACTTGCGCCAGCTGCGGGAGAAGACAACCACCCCGATGATCAACGCGGCCACCGCCGTACCGATCATGTACAACCACATCCAGAGTTGGGCCCCTGCCCCGCCGTACACGACCTCGCGAAACACCGTGAGGTAGGAGTAGAGCGGGTTGAGGTTGAGCATCCAATGGAAGTGCTCTGGCACAATCGAAACCGGGTAGAACGTTGGGGTGAGATACGAGATGAGCTGGATTCCGACCCCCACGAGATCCAGGACATCAAAGAAACGAACGGCTGCCGACGCGATGAGGAGGCCGAGCCCTGCTGCAAGAGCGAGCACCGCCAGGACCGGGATCGGAACAAAGATGACCGTCCACGGGATACCAACCTTTGTCACCAGTTGGATGACGAGGAGAATGACGAGACTGATCAGAAAGTTGATGGCGGCAGCGATGGCCGCTGCCACCGAGAACACCTCCGGGGGCACATACACCTTCGTGAGAATGCTCGCGCTACCGACAATGGCTGATCCGGCTGCCATCACCGCCTGTGAGAAGTAGGTCACAAGCAGCACCCCGGACAACAGATACACGATGAACGGGATGCCGCCGGGGATCTCGAACCGGAAGAAGTTGCCGAACACGATCCACATGACACCGGTGGTGAGCATGGGGTTGAGCAGCGTCCACCAGACGCCAAGTGTTGAACGCTTGTATCGAACGGTCAGATCACGCGAGACGATGAGCCTGATCAGCCCTCGGTGTGCCCACAGATTCGACACCTCTGAGACCAATGGTCGGCGGGCAACATCTGAGTCATACAGGAGCGTCGTCATTGAATCCTCGATCGCGCCCGGTAGGCGCCTTCTGAAGTGGTCCCCGGTGGATCGGTTGTGCGCATCTCAGCCTACCGCCCCATCCATGCAACCAAAGGATCGATGGGCCGCGTCCCCACCAGCGGCGACACGTATCATCAGCCCGTGACCGCACCAAACCACCTGTTCCGCGACCCCATCCGCACCGCCACTGCTGCTGGGGCGCTGACCGTGGTTCCGCTGCTCATCTGGTGGGCTGGATGGTTCCCGGGACTCATGACGAGCGACTCGATCGACCAGTGGAACCAGGCGCTCACCTCGGAGTTCTCCAATCATCACCCGATCACACACACGGCGTTTCTCTGGGTCGTCTCCCTCGTTTGGGAGTCCCCCGGCGCCGTGGCACTCATCCAGGTTCTGCTCATGGCCCTCCTCCTTGCCATGATTGCGCGCCGCTTGGTACAGGTTGGGATCCCTCTCGTCGTCTCCATCGTCACGGTGTGGGTGATTGCGCTGCTCCCGATGACGGGGGCTACGACGATCAGCATTCTGAAGGACATTCCGTTCGGACTCGCCATGGGGTGGGTGTTCGTCGAACTGCTTGCTCTGGCCCAGGACCGCACACGGTTCTGGGCAACCTGGTTCGGTCCGGTTCGTCTCGGGGTCGCTCTGGGTCTGCTGTGGGCGCTACGGGCCAACGGCAAGTACACGGTGATTCTGCTGGTCGTGGCACTGGCCATTGGCTACCGGGAGCATCTCAACCGTCTCGCGGCACTCGCGGGAGTCGTTCTGGCGCTGGGAATCGCGTTGCCACTCCTCCTCATCACGGCACTGTCGGTCACGAACCGGCCCATCGAGTTCGCCCAGGTGTTCATGCCTGATGTTGCCGCCGTCCTTGTGCACGCGCCTGACTCAATCTCGGCCTCCAACATGGAGTTGATCCTTGCGGTTGCCCCGATCGAGGTGTGGCAGACCTACTACGACTGTGGGGACAGCTCCCCCCTCCTGTTCAACCAGAAGTACAACAACGGGATCATCCAGGAGAATCCCTGGGCGTACCGGCGTCTCGTCGTTGGAGCCGCGCTCGGGGCACCCGCCACGGTGCTGGGGCACCGGTGGTGTGCCGGGGAGTATCTCCTCTCCCCCTTCAACCGGACGCACACGTTCGTTCATCGACCCGAGTACAACATCTGGCCGAACACGCTGGGCCTGGCACGAGCACCGATCTCTGACCGTGCGTTTGCGGTCACCTCCTGGCTGTACATCCAAGCTGAGCGATCCTCGATCGAGTGGCTCACGTGGCGTCCGGCGATCTTCATGCTGGCGGCCCTGGGGACGTATGGCGCCGTCTGGTCACGGCGACCGTTGACCCCCCTTCGATGGATCCCGTTGTTCTTCGTCATCCATCTCGCCAACGTGTTCGTCACCTCCCCAAGCCACGAATTCCGGTACGCCTTCGGGTTGTACCTGATGGCGTTGGCGTCCCTCCCCTTGTGGTATCTCATCACTGACCCCGAACGCGCCACCATCACGCGACCCGAGGTGCCGTCAGAGGTCTCGTAACCGCTGTCGCACTCTGGTACAACCG
>CAZULI010000106.1:0-3188 GCA_964621095.1 uncultured Acidimicrobiaceae bacterium
GTTTTCTGTCCCTTCACAGCGGTGCTCCTACCTTGCCCTGAGAAACATCAATGACAACGTTCAGGAGGTCGTCGATCGTAGCGACGCTGCCGGGTGGGATGACGATGGTGCACTCGCTGTCCTGTATGACCAGCGGGCCAGCGACGCCGGAATCAGCCGGCAGTTGAGCTCTTGTGAGACACCTCGTTTTCTGCCAGCCAGCTTCGGGTCCGAAGTACGCCATGCGGGTCTCCTCTTCGCCGCCTCGGACTTTGTCGATGGCGCCTGCATGCCTACCAGTGCCGGCTTTGTCCCGCTCAACTCGACCCCGAAGCCGAACGTTGACTACTTGCACAGGGCTTCCTTCGTTGCGATGACCGTACGTCTGCTCATGTTCCCTCCCAAACGCCTCTGCAATCTCGTCGAGATCACCAGCCTCAATCGTGAGAGACGGCGTGGCCACACCAATGAGGTGGGATTGCCCTTCGTACTGCATGTCAAGACGCAGGTCATAGCGGACTGATTCCTCCGCGTAACCTTGAGCAGTCAGTTCGCTTATGACGGACGATTTGGACTGGTCGATTGCTTCTTTCAACTCGACCAGACTTGCCTCATTCAATGGCAGTATGACCGTTTGAATGGCTTCCTGCCCCACCTCCCCAAAGAGAAGTCCGTATGCACTGAATACACCGGCTGCCGGGGGGACGAGCACTTTGCTGATGTCCAGATCTCGTGCCATTCCAGCCGCATGGACGGGACCGCTGCCACCAAATGCGACCAGCGTATAGCCACGAACGTCCCGGCCTCGCTCGGTTGAGACCGCGCTGATTGCGCGAGTCATGGCTGCATTCGCCAAGAGATGGACACCGTACGCTGCCTCTTCGAGTTCCATTCCCAAGGGCTCAGCGATGACCCGACGTACCGCCTCGGCTGCCTTCTCCGGGTCGAGTATCACCGATCCGTCACCAAGGGGACCAGCGGGCAAGTATCCGAGAACAGCGTTGCAATCGGTGATCGTCGGCGCAGTGCCGCCCAATCCATAGCAAGCCGGACCTGGGACTGCACCGGCACTGGCTGGCCCAACCTGCAACCCACCCCCCTCGTCAATCCAGACAATGCTCCCACCACCGGCTCCCACTTCAGCAAGATCAACAGCAGGGAGGCGGACGACGTACCCAGTGCTACCTCCTGTCAAAGTATTGGCGCCGCTACTGAGCCCACCTCCAACCCCGTGTTCTGGAGTCATGGTGATCTCGCCGTTCTCAATGAGGGCAGCCTTCGCCGTGGTGCCACCCATGTCGAAGGTAACAAGGTCCTTTTCACCGGTCACTTCGCTGAGACCTTTGGCGCCCACAACGCCCGCGGCAGGACCCGATTCGACGATACGGGCAGGTTGCTCCGCCGCCTTCTTCGTGGTCACCATGCTGCCGCTTGATTGCATGATGAATATCGGAGCATCAGCATCAATGTCTTGCAACCGCCGTGCGAGTTGTTCCAGGTACTCCTGCATCAGGGGCTTCACATACGCGTTGACGACCGTCGTGCTCGTGCGCTCATACTCCTTCAGTTCTCGCTGGATGTCTGTTGACAGCGAAAGCGGCACCTGGGGGATGACTTCCGAAAATACCTCCGCTATCTCCTGCTCATGTACTGGATTGGCGTACGAGTTGATCAGGCAGATCGCAATGGATTCAATACCTGAGTTCGCAATGCGCTTCGCCAATTCGACCAGTTCGTCGCGATCAATCGGAGTAAGAACATTGCCCTCAGAATCAATTCTTTCGGAGATCTCGAAACGATGACGGCGTCGAACCAACGGTTTTGGTGGGACCCACATGATGTCGTACAAACGCGGAACCCGGAGCCGTCGGAACTCCAAGACGTCTCGGAAACCCTTGGTGGTCACGAGAGCTGTCGCTGCTCCTTTGCCCTCAAGAATTGCATTGGTGGCGACGGTCGTTGCATGAACCACAATGTCGATGGCTTGCGCTGTGGAGTTGGTGTCAGAGAGAACCCGCTGGATGCCGTCTACGACTCCCTGGCTGAAGTCCTCTGGCGTCGAGGGCACTTTCGTCGTGTGGTAAACATCTGACTCGCCAGCCACCACTATGTCCGTAAAGGTCCCCCCGATATCAGCCGCAACACGTAGCCGCTCTTCTTGTTTCACAGGTATCTGCATCCTTTTGTTGTCTGGATTCCAAGTGAATCTTGGAGGGTGGAAACCTCTCGCACCGCCGCTCAGCGTATATGTCTGAGTATAACAGGCCAAACCCGCCTCCGCAGCTTCGCAACACGGTGTATATGTCTGAGTAAAACAGGTCAGACTCGGCCACGAAGACTCGCTGCCGTACCCGCGTCAACTAGTCGCAACAACCTTCGTTTCCACGAAGTGGTCATGAGCGGGCACTCATACATCGCCCTTGCACCCCAACAACGCCAACCACCGTCAGGCTGGAACGGGGATGTCATCAGTGACCAGGAGTCAGCCAGCTCGTGACCAAACCGGCGGTGCGGTTCTCCTTGGCTTCACTCGGTGAGTGGCCTACTGCTCATGCCGCTCCATGGCCGACATGACCGCCCGCAGCGAAGCCGTCGTGATATCGGAGTCGATCCCAATCCCCCAACGGATACCTGATTGCGGGAGGGAGGTCTCGACGTAGGCAACCGCAACGGCATCGGCCCCACGTCCCATGGAATGCTCAACGTAGTCCATCACATCAAACCCAGGGGCCAGCGTGGCGCGCAAGCCCTGGACGAACGCCTCAACGGGGCCGTCACCTTCGCCAACCACGGCCTGAGATAGACCGTCCACCTCGATCAATGCGGCGATGCGTGTTGTTCCGACTTGCCCATCGCTCGTGGTCTGCAACTCATGGGAGCGAAGCCGAAAACGGCAATTGGCGGGCATGTACTCCTTCAGGAACGTATCCCAGATGGCGTCAGGGTCGATCTCGGTGCCAGTATCTTCCGTCACGTGCTGGATCGTCCGTGAGAACTCGATCTGCATCCGCCGCGGCAGATCCAATCCATGCTCGGTCTTCATGACGTACGCCACGCCTCCCTTGCCCGACTGCGAGTTCACTCGGATGATTGCCTCGTAGCTTCGCCCCACATGCTTGGGATCGATTGGGAGGTAGGGCACGCTCCAGATGTCGTATCCGTCGGCCCCCGCATCACGCTCGAGAGCTTCGAACCCCTTCTTGATCGCA
>CAZULI010000106.1:3198-6231 GCA_964621095.1 uncultured Acidimicrobiaceae bacterium
GTGGGAGCCCGAGAACGCCGTATACACCAGGTCGCCGACGTACGGATGCCGAGGTGGAACGACAAGACGGTTGCAGTACTCAGCCGTCCGGCGCAACGTGTCGATGTCCGAGATGTCGAGTTGGGGATCCACACCGTTCACAAATAGATTCATCGCGAGATTGATGATGTCCACGTTGCCGGTCCGCTCGCCGTTACCGAACAACGTCCCCTCTACCCGGTCGGCACCTGCCATGACGCCGAACTCGGCGGCGGCTACCGCGCAGCCCCGGTCATTGTGAGGGTGGAGACTCAGAATCACCTTGTCGCGTTGTGTAATCGAGCGCCCAAACCACTCGATGACGTCACCGTAGACGTTCGGCGTGTAGCACTCGACCGTGGCGGGCAGATTGAGAATGATGGGATTCGTGTCGTCGGGTTCGACGACGTCCATTACGGCCTCGCAGACCTCGACGGCATACTCAGGCTCGGTGAGGGTGAAGCTCTCAGGCGAGTATTCATAGCGAATCCGTGTGTCGCCCATGCCAGATTCGAACTTGCGGCACCAGCGTGCACCGGCGACAGCGACATCAAGGATCCCTGCCTGGTCGAGCCCGAACACAACATCCCGTTGAAGTGGGTTGATCGAGTTGTAGAAGTGGACAATTGCCTTTGGCGCACCGACGATGGATTCGAAGGTTCGCTCGATCAGCTCCTCGCGGCACTGCACCAACACCTGGATGGTTACGTCCTCGGGGATGAGGTCTTCAATGATCAGCTGGCGTATGAAATCGAAATCTGGCTGGCTGGCCGCCGGGAACCCGACCTCAATCTCCTTGAAACCCACCTTCACAAGTTCGTTGAACATGCGCAGCTTACGCGCGGGGTCCATCGGCTCGATCAGAGCTTGGTTGCCGTCTCGCAGGTCGACCGAGCACCAAAGGGGCGCCGACTCGATGACGACATTCGGCCACGTCCGGTCGCGCAACACCAGTGGCACAAAAGGCCGGTAGAGCTGAAATGGCATTGTGGGTCGATTGGTGGCGGGCGTTGACATCGACGTGCTCCTACCTTCTCAACAATCAAGGATAAGCGGTTCTCCGTGGGACGACGGCAGTAATTCAGCTGAAGGCTCGTGCCGGTACACGACCAGCAGCAACGGGCTTGAGAACGGGTTCCTTGGTCCTCAAGCAGGCATCGAAACCGGGAACGGTGCTGCCGGTCTCCATCTAATGGAGACCGGTTCCAACCTCACTCATGGGAGATACCAGCCAACACAAACGAAGGGGACCCAGCGCGGTTGCGCGGGAGTCCCCTTCGTCTTGTGTTTCACTCAGACTATTTGAGACGAATGTCGGATGGGTATGCCCCTGGTACATAGACATGTACGCTGTCGGGATCGATGTTCCCAGCGACTCCCCCCAAGAATCTCTGAACGAGAATCGGTACGTAGGGGACATCGTTCATCAGGAGTTCATGAATCGCCGATATTTGGGCATCACGTTCTGGACCAATGGGCATGTTTCTCAACTCGCCCACCATCCTGTCAAACTCCTCACTGACATAACCCTTGTGATTCTGGAAGGCTTCAGTGCTGTGATGATCAAGCTGCCACTGATACCAAGGATCCGGCAAGAACGGGGTATTGGCGCCTATCCATGCCTCGTACTGCTTGGCTGCCTTCGTGTCTTGGAACTCAACTGTGGAGGCCACTGTGTTGATCTCAACGTTGATGCCCACATCGGCAAGTTGAGACTTGAGTAGCACAGCCAGTTCTTCAGCAAAAGGCCCGGGTCGGTCCAGGTTGATGGTCAGCGTGAAACTCAATCCGTCGGCGTAGCCCGCTTCTGCCAAGAGCTCCCGAGCACGTTCTGGGTTGTACTCGTATGGAGGAGGCGGCGTGGGCTGAGGCAACGAAGGTTGCAGCAGATTGGCCGCTACGTCAGCGTAACCGCGCATGGGACCCTGCACGATGGCGTCTCGGTCGATAGCCAGGGCAATGGCATGGCGAACACGTTGGTCTGCAAAGGCTGGATTGAGAAAGTTCAACTCCAGCATCACAAAGCTGTTTGTGAGACGAGAGACACCTTCGACGTCTGGAGAGTCCAAAATCGTCTGGAACTGGGAGGGTTGCACGGACATGATGTAGTCCACATCACCCGTCAGCAGCAATTGCAGACGTGTCGCTGAATCAGGGACTGATTGCATCACGACCTTGGCAAACCCGGGGAGTTCACCGGACCATCCGGGATTGGAATCGAGGACGACCTGCTCACCTGGTGTGAAGCTGGATACCAGATACGGACCGTAGGTGGCCGAGTTGTCGGCCAGCCACTCGGTCGCCCACGGATCGTCAGGGGTGGCGTGGGATAGAGCTTCCACAGAATCGAGTGGGCTCAGATCATAGAAGGTCAGCACGGCCCGCACATACGGGTTGGGCTCAGTGACATTGACCCGGAATGTCTGATCATCGATGACCGTGATCGGATTCGCAGGATCGATTTTCGCAACGGACGTCACGAACTGCGCTACGAAGTCCAGCGCAATACCACGCTCAAACGTCCATTTCACGTCCTCGGATGTGAGTGGGTGCCCGTACGGACTCTCAGCATCGATGAGCGTCAGTATCAAGCTGCCGTCATCCTCCTCCTCCTCAGAAGCTGCCAAGTACATCTCCACACTGTCGATCCCGGTGAGTCCGAGCTCGTCGTGGGTGATTCCTTCACGATCAACGTACTTGTACAGGGGTGCCGCCCAACCCAAGGTGACGTACTCCGATGGGTTCCCCTCGTACACCTGGAGATCGACCGTCGATGTGATCGCTGGGAGGGCCATCCGGAGGGTGTCACCCTGTTGCGGCGATTCTGTGGGCTCTGTCGTGGATGACCCGTTGTCTGCGCTCGAGGTGGTGGTTTCATTGCCCGTATCGGACGATGTTGTCGAGCTCCCCGGATCACTGGCACTGCTGCACGCGGCCAGGATCAAGGCCATCACCATTATCAACAAGCCTATTCGACGGGTTGGGAACTTGCTGATTCTCAGATGCTGATACATA
>CAZULI010000107.1:0-6087 GCA_964621095.1 uncultured Acidimicrobiaceae bacterium
GCGGGACTTCATCAGCCGATAGGGGAGATGTACCCCCATCCCGAACTCCTCTCCCGCTTCCATGCCCACGGGGCGCCGATCACCATCTCGTCGGATGCACACCGCCCACACGAGACCGGACGGGACCGCGACAAGGCGATCGAGCTTGCCAAGTCGGTCGGGTACCGCGAGCGGGTGACGTTCTCCCAGCGCAAGCGACGTTCCGTCCCACTGTGAATGCAGCGATACACTCGCTGGCATGTCTGCACCCTCGGTATGGCTGACCACGCTCGGCTGCTCAAAGAATCAGGTTGACTCGGACAAGATCTCGGCAGCGCTCGGCGGGTCCGGGTACGTCCAGGCGGAGAGCCCCGCATCAGCCGATGTCGTGATGGTCAATACGTGCGGGTTCATCGAGGAGGCTCGTCGCGAATCGATCCAGACGATTCTCGACCTCGCCGACGTCAAGGGGCCCGACGCCAAACTCGTCGTGATGGGGTGCATGGTCCAACGCCACGAGGCGGAACTCGTGGAGGCCCTGCCGGAGGCAGACGCGGTGATCGGCCTTGATCGTTACCCCGAACTCATGGACGAGCTCGCTGCGATGACGGCGTGGCAGCCCATCACCATCTCGGGTGTGAAACGATCGAGGATGGACTTCCTTGAGAGTGTGCATCGGGTGGCTCCCACAACCCCATACGCCTACGTCAAGATTGCTGAGGGGTGCGACAAGTCCTGTGCGTTCTGTGCGATTCCCATGATCCGGGGCAAGCAGAGGTCGCGGACCCGGTCCGGCATCGTTGCTGAAATAGAAGGTCTCGTTGCCGCAGGCGTCCAGGAAGTGGTGCTCGTTGCACAGGATGTCGGTGCGTACGGGCGTGACAACGGGGTGGGGTCCATTGAGGCGCTGGTGGCTGATGCCGCAGACGTGGATGGTCTCAAGCGGTTGCGGCTTTTCTACCTGCACCCCCGCGAGATCCGCCAAGGTCTGATCGATGTCATGGCCGGTCACGCGACGGTTGCGAACTACTTCGATCTCAGTCTCCAACACGCGTCACCCCGGCTCCTCCGATTGATGCGACGGCCAGGAAGTGGTGACAAGCACCTTGCCCTCATCGAGCGCATCCGTGCTGTGGCGCATGACGCTGCGACCCGTTCCTCGTTCATTGTGGGGTTTCCGGGGGAGACGGAGCAGGACCACGAGATGTTGTGTGAGTTTCTTGCAGCGGCGAGACTCGATTGGGCCGGGTTCTTCCCCTACTCACGAGAGGACGGCACGACGGCAGCCGACCTCCCCGATCAACTTCCCCATGATCTGATCATGGAACGTCTGCGTGAAGTCCAGGAACTCCAGGACGAGATCACCACCGCGGCGAACGCCGCCATGGTGGGGAGAACCCTCTCCGTGCTCGTGGATCAGGTCCAGGACGAACAGCCCGTAGGGCGCTCCCACCGGGAGGCCCCGGAGATCGACGGTGCGATCCTCCTTGACGCAGGTGATCCCGGTGACTGGGTCCAAGCTCGCATCGACGGCGTCTATGGAACCGATCTGTCCGCCACGGTGGTGTCGGCATGATCGTTGAGATTCTTGCGGTGGGGACCGAACTCCTCCTCGGACAGATCGTCAACACCAATGCGTCAGAGATCGCGGTCCGCCTCGCTGAACTGGGTGTCAACCACATGCGCCAATCCGTGGTGGGGGACAATCGGGATCGCATGGATGGCGCCATCACCGAGGCCATCGCCCGGTCCGATGCGTTGATCATCACCGGTGGCATCGGACCGACGAGGGATGACGCCACCAGGGAGAGTGTCGCGGCCGTTGCCGGGGTTCCGCTCCTCTTTGATGAGGAGTACGCGGCCACCATGCGTGCCAACTGGGAGGCGCGTGGGACCGAGTTCCCCGAATCGAACCTGAAACAGGCGTACTGCCCACAAGGGGCCACGGTGATCAAGAACCCCAAGGGGACGGCCCCCGGGTTCCGCATCAAGATCAAGGGGTGCTGGGTGATCTGCCTCCCGGGTGTACCGGCGGAGATGATCACCATGCTCGACGAGTCGGTCATGCCGTTCCTCCTCGCAGAAACGGGGAGCGGGCCAGGGGTGGTCACGAGCCGTGTCCTGCGGAGTTGGGGCATGTCCGAGTCAAAGGTTGGCGAGGTGCTCGACGATCTCTTCACGGCATCGGTGAACCCCACGATCGCGTATCTCGCGTCCGCAGGGGAGATCAAGATCCGGTTGACGGCGGCGGCACCCTCCACCGAGGCGGCTGCCGCGTTGATCGCCCCCGTCGAGACCGAGGTCCGTACACGTCTTGGCGACCACGTCTTCGGAGCTGATGATGAGACGATCGAGCGTGTCGTCCACAACCAGCTGCTCGCACATGGCTGGACGATCGGGTCGGCGGAATCAGCCACCGGGGGCAGCATCGCACAACGTCTCTCCATGATCGGCGGGGCGAGCGCGACGTTCCGCGGATCGATCGTTGCGTACGCAACGGAGCTGAAGACGTCGATCCTCGGGGTGCCCTCCAACGTCATTGAGGAGCATGGCGTTGTCTCCGAACCGACCGCCATCGCAATGGCGAAGGGTGCCCGTCAGGTGCTTGGTACCGACGTCGGGGTTGCGGTCACCGGGTCTGCCGGTCCCGAGCCGATGGAGCAACCCGTCGGAACGATGATCGTCGCGGTGGTCACACCGACGAGGGAGCATGTCCAAACGTTCCGGATGCCAGGCGACCGTGAACGCATCCGGGCGTACACCTCGACGGCAGCGCTCCACATGGTGCGCTCAGCACTCACCGCGGGGTAGGGGATCGTGATCGGCAACATCTTCTGTGCCGTCGACCTCACCGACGAGGAACGCCATGGTCTCGCTGCCGTTCTCTCGGACCATGGCGCAGCGACCCGCATCCCCGGGCGGCGTACGAAACCGGAGAACTGGCACATCACCCTGCGGTTCATCGGTGAGGCCAGCGATGTTCAGATTGATCGACTTGCGGAACGGTTGGAGACCCTCCTCGGGATCTCCGCTCCCGGTGCCGGCACGGTGACCGTCGACGGTCTTGATGCGTTCCCAAGACCGGGCGCGGCGACCGTTCTCTATGGTCGGATCACGGACCGATCAGGCCTTCTCTCCACCCTGGCGGGGATCTGCGATGAAGCAGCGACCGAGGTGGGGTTCGAACCCGAGGGGCGACCATTCGTCCCCCACCTGACCCTGGCACGCATCCGACCAGCACAGGACGTACGGGCCGTGATCGAGCACCTTGAACTCACTCCCGTGAGGGTCGCGGTAACGGCGGTGACGGTGTTCCGCACCACCGCGGTGCCCCAGGGGGTGGCGTACGCCCCCCTTCACCGGTACGACCTGTGACGGTCATGGTGCGATTGCGGTGAAAACCTTGGTCTCGAACACATGTTCGGGTACAGTGTGTCGCACAGAAGAGAAAATCTGTCGTACGTGCCAGCTACGTTGATGGGACGTCGATGAAAGGAAGCGCCATGACGACACCGCCCAATGACAAAGAACGAGCTGACAAGGAGAAGAACCTCGACATCGCCATGTCACAGATCGAGCGTCAGTTCGGCAAGGGCGCCATCATGCGGCTCGGTACCGACGAGGTCCGCAAGATCGACATCATCCCGACCGGCGCCTTGTCCCTCGACCTTGCTCTGGGGATCGGCGGGCTCCCCCGTGGGCGGGTCATCGAGATCTACGGTCCCGAATCGTCGGGGAAGACAACGCTGGCGCTCCATGTCATCGCTGAGGCACAGCGCAACGGTGGGAACGCTGCGTTCATTGATGCCGAACACGCCCTTGACCCCGTCTACGCCAAAGCGATCGGGGTCGACATCGATGGACTTCTGATCTCCCAGCCCGATACCGGGGAGCAGGCCCTCGAGATCGCCGACATGCTGATCCGCTCCGGTGCCCTCGACGTGGTGGTGGTTGACTCGGTGGCTGCCCTGGTACCACGTGCAGAGCTCGAAGGGGATATGGGTGACACCCATGTGGGGTTGCAGGCCCGGTTGATGTCCCAAGCACTCCGCAAGTTGTCGGGAACCATCAACCGTTCCCACACGACGGCGATCTTCATCAATCAGCTCCGGGAGAAGATCGGCGTCATGTTCGGTTCGCCCGAGACGACCCCGGGTGGTCGGGCGCTCAAGTTCTACGCCAGCGTGCGGATCGACATCCGCCGTGTCGAAGCGATCAAGGTTGGGACCGAGAACATCGGGAACCGGGTTCGCACCAAGATCGTCAAGAACAAGGTTGCCCCTCCGTTCCGTGTGGCCGAGTTCGATGTCATGTTCGGGGAAGGGATCTCCCGGGAGGGGAGCCTCCTTGATGTGGCGGTCGAGGAAGGCATCGTCCACAAGGCCGGAGCGTGGTTCACCTACGACGGAGACCAGCTCGGCCAGGGTCGTGAGAAGGCGAAGGAGTATCTGCGACAGAACCCTGAACTCGCCATGCAGCTCCAGGATCAGGTGTTGCGTTCGGTGGGAATCATCGATGACGAGGTGGGAGCCGTTCCTGAAGGGGTAACGGATGCCGGAGCGGACGACGAGGGAACCGACGGTGGAGAGACCCCGTAGGAAACACGCTCACATTTCGCGTTTCCACAAGTTGGCTGATGTTGTAGTATGACACCACAACACACACACCAATACTGAAAACTGTACTGAGACATGACCGAGCAAAGCAGAGATACCTGGTGATGACGGGGTAATCCGATCCATCCAACGTATGTCGTGTGTGTGCCGAGCCCTGCGTGGCTCGGCACTGTCGTTTGTGTCTCGCCAGGAGCGAGATCGACATGGATTCGTTGACAGAATTCCTGATTGCGGGGGCAAGCCTAGCGGGGGTACTGCTGGTGGGGTTGTACCTCGGGCGCAGGCTCGTACGGCAACCACGGACGCCAGAAGAGGTCCTTGCGGACGCCCGGATCGAGGCACAGCGCATTCTTGCGCGGGCTGAGGAGGAGGCGCGAGCGAAAGCGGATGCGTTCCGCGATCGTGAGGAAGCCACCCTCGAACACCGCAAGGTTGAGATCGGATCACTTGAGACCCGGGTGACCCAGCGCGAAGCGACCCTCGAACAACGCGCGCAGAACCTCGCCCAACGCGAGGAGATGGCGATCAAGAAAGAGCGCGAGGCGATGGAGGCGGCGGCTGAGGCTGCCCGCCTCGCCGAGGACGCACGCCTCGAACTGGAGGCACTTGCTGGGTTTGACAGCAAAGTCGCCAAAGAGGAGTTGCTCCAGAAGGTTGAGGACGAGGCCCGGCGCGACGCCATGGTCCTTGTACGAGACATGGAGGCCAAAGCTCGGGAGGAGGCTGGGCGCCGGTCGCGGCGGATTCTCGCGACGGTGATCCAACGTCTCGCCTCCGAGGTTGTGTCAGAGGTCACCGTATCGGCCGTAGCGCTTCCTGCCGATGACATGAAGGGCCGGATCATCGGGCGGGACGGACGCAACATTCGGTCGTTCGAGGCGGTCACCGGCGTGGATCTGATCGTGGATGACAGTCCCGAAACCGTGAGTGTCTCGACGTTCGACCCCGTCCGGCGTGAGGTCGCTCGACGCACCCTGGTGCGCCTTGTCGAGGATGGTCGGATTCACCCAACCTCCATCGAGGAGGCGTACGAGAAGGCCCGTGATGAGGTGGAGCAGTCGATCCGGGACGCGGGGGAGTGGGCGATGCTCGAGGTCGGGATCAACCGACTGCACCCCGAGTTGATCACCCTCATCGGAAGGCTTCGGTACCGCACGAGCTACGGACAGAACGTTCTGGACCATCTTGTGGAATCTGCCCACATCGCAGGGATGCTTGCGGCAGAACTTGGTGTCGACGAGTCCGAGGCCAAGCGGTCGGCGTTCCTTCACGACATTGGGAAAGCCGTGAGCCACGAGGTTGGGGGGTCTCACGCACTGATCGGGGCAGAGATCGCCCGGCGCTTTGGCGAGGAGGCCGGGGTCGTGCACGCCATTGAGGCTCACCACAACGAGGTGGAACCGAGAACCCTCACGGCGATCCTCGTTCAGGCGGCGGATGCGATCAGTGCGGCCAGGCCAGGAGCCCGGCGAGAAGCACTCGAATCGTACGT
>CAZULI010000108.1:0-5035 GCA_964621095.1 uncultured Acidimicrobiaceae bacterium
GTGTCTAGTTATGACCTTATTACTTCATGTGATCCGGTGGTGGCTGACGGGGTCGTGTATGTGGGGTGTTTTGATCGGGTGTGTGCATTGGATGCGGGGAAGGGGACTGAGCGTTGGCAGTTCTCACCCGGGACGATGGTGACCTCGGCTCCCATGGTGTCGGGGGGAGTTCTGTTTGTGGGGTGTGAGCAGTGGTTGTGTTCGGTGGATACGACGACGCGTTCTGAGCTCTGGCGGTTCGAGACCGCAGGGGTGGTTGAGTCGTCTCCGGCATTGTCCGGGGGTGTCGCGTATGTGGGTTCTGCCGATGGGTTCCTGTACGCGGTGGATGCGGGAACGGGGGATGAGCGTTGGCGGTTTGCGGCTGGATCAGCCGTGACCTCATCCCCGGCGGTTTCCGACGGAGTCGTGTTCGTGGGATCGAACGGCGGAGTCTTGTATGCGGTTGATGCGCTGACGGGGGATGAGCGATGGCAGTTCCAGACCGACTCTGCTGTGACCTCGTCTCCGGCGGTGTCCGGAGGCATGGTGTATGTACTTTCTGACGACGGCGGGTTGTACGGGGTCGATGCGGTGACGGGGGATGAGCGGTGGCGGTTCGACGTCAGCGGTCAATTCATTGAGTCGGTGCGTACCTCACCGGTGGTGTCTGACGGACTCGTGTATGCCACCTGTGATCGTTGCTTGTACGCGGTGGACGCAGTCACGGGGGTCAAGCAGTGGCAGTTCCTGAACACTGCCGGGGGGAACCGGGCTCTGGCGGTGTCCGGTGGGACGGTGTACCTGGGTTCATTGAATGGTCAGCTGCGCGCGTTCGACGCGGCGACGGGTGCCGAGCGTTGGCACCTCCCCATCGAGGGCGGAGTCACGGCGTCTCCGGCGGTGTCAGGGGGAATCATGTACCTGGGTACCAGCGATGGGTCCATCCACGCGGTTCGGTGATCTTCGGAGGACGGTCGGCAGGGATCCTTCAGCACGTTGCGTGTCAGATCGAGGGATATGCGGACGGCTGCCTGTGCTCATGGTCGGGAATCATCATCGGTTGTACGATCGGGCATCAGGTCAGATCTTCTGCTGCCTCGATCGCGAGCTGAGGACTCGACACCGCCCACTCGTACTCTTGCGGCTGTGAAGGTCTCTGACTACGACTACCTGCTCCCCGAGGCATCCATCGCCCAGGTCGCGATTGAACCACGGGACTCGGCGAGGCTGCTTGACACCACCACGATGCGGGATCTGGTGTTCACGGAGTTCCCTTCCTTGTGCCGTCCCGGTGATCTCGTCGTCGTCAACAACACCAGAGTGCGTGCGGCTCGTCTTGTCGGTGTGCGGGAAACCGGGGGACACACCGAAGTCCTGCTGACCCGTCGTATTGATCAGGAACGGTGGCAGGCCCTTCTCCGACCGGCAAAAAAACTCACCGAGGGGTCGGTTGTGACCGTCGGGGGACTCACGGTGACGCTGCTCAGTGATCCCGTCAACGGTGTCGCAACCGTCGGGATCGCCGCCGACAAGGGACGCGACGTCGAGGACGCGATCGCTGTTGCCGGCCAGCTCCCGCTCCCGCCGTACTTCCACGGTGATCTCCCCGATCCCGACCGCTATCAAACGATGTTTGCGGACCGACTTGGCTCAGCGGCCGCTCCGACGGCGGCGTTGCACTTCACCGAGCGGGTTGTCCGAGCGCTCGCTGATCGGGAGGTTGAGATGGCCACGGTGGATCTCGAGGTGGGACTCGACACCTTCCGGCCAATGGGGGAGGGGGATGTTGCGGATCACGTCATCCACACCGAGGCGGTGACCGTCCCGCAGACCACGGTGGACGCGGTGAACCGCGCAAGGGGTCGCGGCGGGCGCGTCATTGCGGTCGGAACCACCGTCGTCCGCTCCCTTGAAACCGCCTCGACCGGGGTTGGTCGGATCGAGCCGTATCGTGGGGACAGCGATCTTTTCATCAAACCGGGGTACTCCATGAACACGGTGGACGCCGTCCTCACCAACTTCCATGCGCCACGAACCACGCTGTTGGTGCTCATCGCCACCATCCTCGGTGACCGTTGGCGGGACGTCTATCGACACGCACTTGATGGTGGGTACCGCTTCCTCTCCTTCGGGGACTCGATGTTTGCGATGGTCGACCGATGAGTGCCGTCTCATGGTCGCCCACGTCGTCCGACGGGGACGCCAGAACCGGTGTCATGCATACGCCCCACGGTGATGTGGCGACTCCCAACTTCATGGCGGTGGGAACCCGCGCTTCGGTCAAGACCGTTGACACGGACGACCTCGAACGCCTCGGCGCCCAGATCGTTCTTGCCAACACGTACCACCTCATGTTGCGGCCGGGTGCCGATGTGGTCCACGAACTGGGGGAGCTCCACGGGTTCATGGCGTGGGACAAACCGATCCTCACCGACTCGGGTGGGTACCAGATCCTCTCCTTGAAGCCCAAAGTCACCGAGGAGGCCGCGTTCTTCCGCTCCACCTACGACGGTTCCCCCGTCGAGTTGTCGCCGGAACGCTCCGTCGCGGTCCAGGAGGCACTCGGCTCAGACATCGCGATGATGCTTGACGTCCCAGTGGCACTTCCCGCGGAACGGGCGGTGGCCGAAGACGCCATGTACCGAACGTTGCGGTGGGCCGAGCGTGCCAAGGCTGCCAAGACACGCGGTGACCGTGCCTTGTTCGGCATTGTCCAGGGCGGCGTTGACCCCGAACTGCGGGCCATCTCCGCTCGTGAGACCGCCGACATCGGGTTTCCTGGGTTTGGCATCGGCGGACTCGCTCTCGGTGAGACGAGCAGTGAACGGAGTGAAGCGATCGCCGTTTGCGTGGAGCATCTCCCGAGTCAAGCGATCCGGTACGTCATGGGGCTTGGGGACACCGAGGGGGTGCTCGACGGGGTTGCCCGGGGGGTCGACCTCTTCGACTGTGTTCTCCCGACACGTCTCGCCCGCCACGGAAGGGCGCTCACCCGGGACGGGGACATCTCGATCAAGCGGGCGGAGTGGACCACCGATGCCGGCCCGATTGATGCTGCGTGTCCGTGCGCGACGTGTCAGCGGTACTCCAAGGGGTATCTCAGACACCTCAACCGCACCGATGAGTTGACCGGCCACCGTCTCCTCACCCTGCACAACCTGACCTACATGTATCAGCTCATGGCAGACATCCGCAGATACATCAACGAAGGATCGTTTGCGGCGTTCCGGGACGATCTCGTCATGCGGCGCAACAGCGGATTTGCACAACGCCCTCATTAGCATCTCCACGTTCCACCGGAACCCATCCGATCCGTGGACATGAACACCCCCTGGAGGCATCGTCGTGACGGGAACTCTCATCGCAACGTTGAGCAACGGCCTCGTGGTTGCCACCGAGGCCGGTACCACGAACGAAGCCTCGCCGCTCGCCTTCCTGTTTCCTTTCCTCATCCTCGGAGCTCTGTTCTACGTCTTCATTCTCATGCCCCAACGGCGGCGCCAGAGAAAAGCACGGGAGATGCAAGCGGCAATGCGCATCGGTGACGAGGTGCGCACCATCGGGGGCATCATCGGAACCATCGTTGATGAAGACGACCAGACGTTCACGCTTGATCTCGGAGGCTCAACCATGCGTGTCGTCAAGCGTGCCGTCGCCGAGATGGTGAGTCCCCCCCAACCGAGTGAAGCCGACGAAGCGTGAACAAACGCAAGGCAATCGTCACGCTGCTCATCACCATTGGGGTTGCATGGGGTTCCCTCGCCACGATGCTTGCCATCGGTTGGTCCCCCAAGCTTGGGCTCGATCTCCAGGGTGGATTCTCGGTCACGCTTGTGGCACCTCCCGGGACTGATCCAAGCACGCTCAACACCGCCGCAGAGATCATGCGGCGACGTATCGAGAACGTCGGTGGCGTCCAGGAACCCGAGATCGCGGTCGTTGGCGACCGTGCCATCGTCGTACAGCTTCCTGGTGTGACCGATCGGGATCGGGCGCTCCAAGCGGTTGGTACAACCGGTGAACTCTCCTTCCGCCCCGTCAATGGGGTCTACCCGACCAGTCCCGCGCTCACGGACCCAGATGCTGACCACCCGGAGGGTCTTGACCCCGAAACCGGCGTCACCGAGACGGACAACGTTGACGAGCGGGCGTATCTGTTTGATCAGGACGAAACGATCGTCTATGACGTGGCGTCTGCGTTCCTCACCGGCGCTGACATCACCGACGCCCAGGTGCAGTACTCCCAAAGCGGGGTGGCGGCACAGTGGGTGGTGGTTCCCCAATTCACCGCAGAGGGTGGGGAGAAGTTCAGGGAAGCGACCAAGATTCTCGCTGGCTACCCGTTGGGTGATCCGCGCCGTCAACTCGCCATCGTGGTTGATGGTGTCGTGTTCTCGGCCCCTGCCGTTGCTCAAGATGTCAGCCCATCGGTTGGTCTTGACCCCCAAGCGGTGGTCATCACGGTCGGCACCGAGAAGAACGCTCAACAGGAGTCAGAGGATCTCGCTGCGATCCTCCGATACGGTGCCCTCCCAACAACGTTCGAACGCGAACGCGTCGAGTCGGTGTCCGCAACGCTTGGTTCGGAGTCCCTCGTCGCTGGGCTCATCGCAGGGCTGATCGGGTTGTTTCTCGTGTCGGCGTACATGCTGTTCTACTACCGCTCCCTCGGTCTCGTGTCCCTCATCGGGTTGACGGTGTTTGGTTCACTCCTCATCTCGATCATCATCCTGCTCGGGGAGACCCAGGGCACGACACTCACCCTTGCGGGCGTCACCGGTGTCATCGTCTCGGTCGGTATCACCGCGGACTCCTACTTCGTCTATTTCGAGAGGATCAAAGAGGAACATCGCAAGGGTCGGGGTCTCCGACAGGCGATCTCCCACGCGTTCGACGCGGCGTTCCGTACCGTCCTGACCGGGGATACGGTCACCCTGATCGGTGCCGTCCTCCTTTACATGATCGCCATCGGTCAGGTCAAGGGGTTTGCCTTGACCCTGGGAATCGCCACCGCCATCGAAAGGGCACGCCACGAGCTCGAGGTGGCTTCGAA
>CAZULI010000108.1:5045-5968 GCA_964621095.1 uncultured Acidimicrobiaceae bacterium
GCGTATTTCTACACGCGCCCCATGACGTATCTGGTCGGGAGGGGACCTCTGGGTGACGGTGGGGCGTTCTCCATCATGGGCACGGTGGGCGGGCCTTCCCCAGACTCCAACGCGTCCGATCTCGTCGAGGTGGATGTATGAACGTGTTTCGCCGCCTCTACCACGGGGAGACCGACTTTGACTTTGTCAAGACCTCCAAGAAAACTCTGCGGGTCTCCCTCGGCGCGGTTGTCGTTTCGATACTCCTGATGGTGCTGTTGCAGTTCAACCTCTCGATCGATTTCACCGGCGGGGTCATCATCACGGCACCGAACGAGAAGGGTGCGACTGTCGAGGACATTCGGGGATACCTGCGCGACGTCGGTCAAGCCGACGCAAGGGTGCAGCTGTCCCATGATGGGGCCGATGACGAAGAAGCGTCAACGGTCACGGTCCAGACCGAGGCAGTCAACGACCCCGCGGCCCAGGACGCCCTGGTCCGGGTGGTCGCCGATGCCGCCGGTGCCGAAGTCACCGAGGTCAACGTGACTGCCATCGGGCCCACGTTCGGCAATGAGGTCACCAAGGCTGCGATCAGAGCCCTCATCGTGTTCTTCATCGCCGTTGGGCTCTTCCTCACCTGGCAGTTCGAGTGGAAGATGGCGATCTCAGCCCTTGCTGCCCTTGTGCACGACCTCATCCTCACCGGTGGGTTGTATGCGCTCATCGGGTTTCCGATCACGCCGGCAACCGTCATTGCCGTCCTGACCATCCTTGCGTACTCCCTGTACGACACGGTGGTCGTCTATGACAAGGTCAAGGAGAACGAACGCAAGCTTCCCAGCCGGGCCACGTATTCAGATCTGGTGAACCAGTCGATGAACCAGGTGCTGATGCGGTCCCTCAACACCTCTCTGACCTCGCTGCTCCCGGTTGGGGCACTG
>CAZULI010000109.1:0-5967 GCA_964621095.1 uncultured Acidimicrobiaceae bacterium
GTCACCGTGCCGAGGGATCGGTTCAACTCGACGTTGCGCCAGCAACTCCAGCAGTTGTTCAAGGAAGTCTTTGCCGGCAAGTCGATCGACTACCGGCTCTCCCTTGGTGAGTCCGGGGATGCGCGTATCCACTTCTCCGTGTGGACCGAGGGTGGGCTTCCCGTCGAAGTTGACCTGGCGGGTCTCGAAGCCCAGGTCCACGCCCTTGCACGCAACTGGGATGACCGCGTTCTTGACGCGCTCATCGCGGAGGTCGGTGAATCGGAGGCGAACCGCCTGGTGAGTCGATGGACGCCGGCGTTCCCTGATTACTACAAGACCGCCACATTGATCGAGCTTGCCGTTGGGGACATCAAATCCCTGGATCTCCTTGAGTCGTCAGGCAAGGAACTCGTTGTTGGGGTGAACAACGAACCCCTGGGTGCCAAAGAGACAGCAGCAACCGAACCCCTGACGCGGATCACCGTCTACCGGACCACGGGGAAGCTTGTCCTGTCGGCGATCATCCCCCTGATCGAACATCTCGGACTCACGGTGGTTGAGGAAGTCCCGACCCGTCTCGTGGGGGAGGAGGGGACGTTCATCCACGACGTCGGGGTGCTGACCCCCGACGGATCCCAGCTTGATGTGGATGCGCACGGGAAGCGGATCTCGGAGGCGATTGAAGCCGTTCTTGGCGGAAGAGCAGAGTCAGACTCGCTCCACCGGCTCCTCGTCACCACCGAACTCAACCATCATCAGCTCTCCATTCTGCGGGCGTACCGCAACTACTGGCATCTGGTCACCCAGGGGTACTCGGTTGGGTATGTGGATGACGCGTTTGCGCGGCACCCTGAAATCGCAGGAGACCTGGTGCGACTCTTTGAGGCACGGTTCGGGGAGCATCACGACGAGGACACCGCAAAAGAGATCGCCAAGGAGATTCGGCGAGCGCTCGACAGTGTGACCTCCCTTGATGAGGATCGCATCCTGCGAGGCTTTCTCGGGTTGGTCCTGGCCACCGAACGCACCAACCTCCGCGTGCACGGGCGGACGTCGCTGTCGCTCAAGTTCTCCTCCGCCATGGTGCCCGAGATGCCCAGGCCGAAACCACTGCATGAGATCTATGTGTCGGCACCCAGTGTCGAAGGCATCCATCTGCGTGGTGGCGCCATTGCCCGAGGTGGCATCCGGTGGTCAGATCGCAAAGAGGATTACCGCACGGAAGTGCTCGGCCTGATGAAGACGCAGAACACCAAGAACGTCATCATCGTCCCGACCGGTGCCAAGGGCGGGTTTGTGCTGCGTACGTCAGGCGCGGGTCGCCCGAGCTATGAAGAGGTCGAGGCCGCGTACAAGATCTTCATTCGGGGGCTGCTTGACATCACCGACAACCGTGTCGGCGATGCTGTCGTGGCACCCGACAACGTCGTGCGTCATGACGGAGATGATCCGTATCTCGTCGTGGCGGCCGACAAGGGAACGGCTTCGTTCTCGGACACCGCAAACGCGGTCGCAGCCGAGTACGGGTTCTGGCTCGACGACGCGTTCGCTTCGGGAGGGTCAGCCGGGTACGACCACAAAGCACTCGGAATCACCGCCCGTGGAGCATGGGAGTCCGTCCGGAGACATTTCTTTGATCTCGGCATCGATGTGACGACCGAGGAGATCACCGCGGTCGGTATCGGCGACATGTCAGGCGACGTGTTTGGCAACGGCATGCTGAGATCCAAGCATCTCAAGCTCGTGGCCGCGTTCGATCACCGCCACATCTTCATCGATCCGGACCCGGATCCTGCGGTGTCGTGGGAGGAGCGCAAGCGTGTCTCCCTCATCCCGCGTTCGTCCTGGGACGACTACAACAAAGACCTCATCTCGGCTGGCGGCGGCGTGATCGATCGCTCCGCAAAGGTCGTCACCCTCACCGACGAGATGCGGCGGGTGCTCGACACGACCGTCGAGTCCACCAGTCCGAGTGAGCTCATTCGGCTCGTGCTGAAAGCGCCGGTTGATCTCCTGTGGAACGGAGGAATCGGAACCTACATCAAGTCAAAGACGGAAACGTCCGAGCAGGTGCAGGACCGAACCAATGACGCCGTGCGCGTCAACGGCAGGGACATCCGGGCCAGGGTGATCGGGGAGGGTGGCAACCTGGGCGTGACCCAGCGGGGCCGCATCGAGTACAGCCGTTCAGGTGGGCAGATCTTTGCCGACTTCATCGACAACTCCGGTGGCGTCCACGCATCAGACCGTGAGGTCAACCTGAAGATTCTCCTCGGCGCTGCAGAGCGGAACGGGAAGATCACCCGGCCTGAGCGTGATGAGATCATCGAGCAGGTCTCCGACGATGTCGTTGCAGCCATCCTGTACGACAACTTCCTTCAGGCCCAGATCCTCTCACAGGAGTTCGCGTCCGCACCCCGGTCCGTCGAGCAGTACGCCGACATGATGGACAGGCTGGAGCGCAACGACTTCCTTGATCGTGAGATCGAGTTCCTTCCGACCGCTGATGAGATGACGACCCGTGGTCGCGACGGCAGCGGAATGGCCCATCCCGAGATCGCCGTGCTCCTTGCGTACTCCAAGGCGTACCTCACGACGCTCCTCGAGCAGTCCGAGCTCCCTGACGATCCACATTTCGAGACCGATCTTCTCAACTACTTCCCGCGGATGATCCGGGAGCGGTTCAAGGATGAGATCCTCCAGCACCCGTTGCGGAGAGAGCTGATCTCGACGATCGTCGCCAATCAGGCGCTCAACTCGCTCGGGTCGACGTTCTATTCGCGGATGCGGACGCTCACCGGTGAGTCCGCACAGCGCATCATGAGCGCGTTCCGGGCAGCCCGAGCCATCACGGGGGCGCCCGAGCGGTGGGCGGCGATCGAGGGACTCTTTGGGGTCATCAAGCCAGACGTCTATTACGAGCTGATGAGGGACGTCGATCGCCTCGTTGAGGTGATCACCCGGTGGTACCTCGACCGTCCGGAGACATCAACAACCATCGATGACGAGATCAAGGTTGCCCACGCAGACTTCACCACACTGTCTGACGGCATGCCGACGCTCGGTCCGAAGGACTGGCAGGACTATCACCAGGCGATCGCGAACGCCATGATCGAACGGGGTGTACCGGAGGAACTTGCGATGCGCCACGCCTTCCAGAGGGCGTTGCGAAGGGCCCCTGACATCATCGACCTTGCACAACATCACAACCGTGAGGTCATGGACGTTGCAGCCCTCTACACCCGTGTGAACCAGGACTTCCGCATCGACTGGCTCGAACGCCAGATCCGGACGCTCCCTGGGTCCACGACGTTTGAGCGCCTGGCGGCCGACTCGTTGCGTGACGATCTCCAGCAGATGCGTCGGGATGTGGTGACCATGATCCTTGAGGAGTCGGACGGCTCCCTCGACGTGCACCTCGAACGCTTCCCGCTGATGATCCCCCGACGGGATCGTCTCTTCACGTGGCTGGAGCGGGACGGCATCGTGGACATTCCATCAGGTCTGATCGCGGTTCGACGGCTCACGCAAATCGCCATGGGGCGGTGAGCGGCCGGATCGTCGGTGTGAGTGCTCCGGGACCGGATCCATATCGGCGTGTGTCCGTTTGTCGACCAACGCCCATTTGGTAGGCTGACTCCTGATCGAGGAGGCGTACGGCATGGATGTTGACCATCAGGCTGCGTTTGACCGGGCGATTGCTGCCGACGAGAAGATTGAACCGCGTGACTGGATGCCTGATGCGTACCGCAGGACGCTCATTCGCCAGATCGCCCAGCACGCACACTCCGAAGTGATCGGGATGCAACCCGAGGGGAACTGGATCACCCGGGCACCGACCCTGTTGCGCAAGATGATCCTCATGGCAAAGGTCCAGGATGAGGCAGGTCACGGGCTCTACCTCTACTCGGCGGCTGAAACGCTCGGCGTGTCACGCGATGAACTCCAGGAGTTGCTCCACGCCGGTCGCCAGAAGTATTCGTCAATCTTCAACTACCCGACGTTGTCGTGGGCGGACATCGGCGTGATCGGGTGGCTCGTGGACGGTGCCGCGATCGTCAACCAGATCATGTTGCAGGGCGCCTCGTACGGTCCGTACTCACGGGCGATGGTGCGGATCTGCAAGGAGGAGAGTTTCCACCACCGTCAGGGGTACTCCATCCTGATGGAGTTGGCCAAGGGCACGGAGGAACAGCGTGAGATGCTCCAGGACGCCGTGGACCGGTGGTGGTGGCCATCCCTCATGATGTTCGGACCTCCTGATGCCGACTCGCCCCACACCGAACAGTCGATGGCGTGGAAGATCAAACGGATGTCCAATGACGACCTCCGTCAGCTGTACGTCGACCAGACGATTCCACAGGGGGAGTACCTGGGTGTCACGTTCCCTGATCCTGAGCTCCACTTTGATGAAGCGTCCGGACACTGGCGGTTCGGTGCCATCGACTGGGATGAGTTCTGGGCAGTGATCGGTGGTGACGGTCCGATGAATCGGGAGCGGGTCGGTCACAAGACCAAGGCGTGGGAGGACGGCGCGTGGGTCCGTGAAGCGGCCGCCGCATACGCCCAGAAGCAGGCCAACGCCAAGACCAGGGTCGCGTAGGAGGGTCTCATGAGCTATGACGTACCACTTGCCGAGGGCGAATCGATCAATGACACCAGCATCGACAGTGAACACTCGACCGGTTGGCAGCTCTGGGAGGTGTTCCTGCGTCCCAAGAAGGGCCTGGCGTACACCCACTGTGGGTCCGTCCATGCGCCCGATGCGCCCACAGCGGTCCTGAACGCGCGGAACGCCTACACGAGGCTCGGTGGGACTGCGAGCCTGTGGGTGGTTCCCTCCGCCGCGATCCACGCTTCGGATGATCCAACCTCGATGTTTGAGCCGGCAGACGACAAGCCGTACCGCCATCCGACCTTCTACGAGATTCCTGACGAGGTCGGCCAGCTGTGATCGCCACGGCGGACACTGCGTTGGTGGCGCTCCTGTTGAGACACGCCGACGACAACACCGTTCTCGGTCAGCGACTTGGTGAGTACATCGCATCTGCGCCAGAGCTTGAGGAGGATCTCGCCGTCGCCAACG
Organism: uncultured Acidimicrobiaceae bacterium; assembly: GCA_964621095.1. Taxonomy (GTDB): domain Bacteria; phylum Actinomycetota; class Acidimicrobiia; order Spongiisociales; family UBA5794; genus UBA5794. The sequence goes on from CAZULI010000109.1 coordinate 5,069, forward strand.
CCGCCCTGGACCACATTGGTGTGGCGGTGCACCTGTACGAGTACGCAGCAGAGATCGCCGGTGGTGACGCATCCGTGGACGGGTACGCGATGTGGCGGGGGGAGCGTGAGTTCACCAATGCGCTCCTCGTCGAACAGCCGAACACGGATTTCGCACACATCGTTGCGCGGTCATTCCTGTTCGGGGCCTATCAGACACTGCTGTGGCAGCACCTTGCGGGATCCTCGGATGAACGTCTTGCGGGGATCGCAGGAAGGGCGCTCAAGGAGGCGACGTATCACGTCACCCACACCCGAAGCTGGATCGTCCGCCTTGGGGACGGAACGCAGGAGAGTCATGACCGCATGCAGCGAGCGGTCGATGAGCTGTGGCGGTTCACCGGAGAACTGTTTGAACCCCTCGACGCCGATGCGGCACTGGTCGAGTTAGGGGTGGCGGTTGACCTCCCGATGCTTCGGTCCGAGTGGAGTGATCAGGTCGACGCCGCGCTCGAGGAAGCCACGCTGGCACGCCCCGAAGACCCGTTCCAGGCGACCGGGGGTCGTGCGGGGCGACATACCGAGCATCTCGGTCGTCTGCTTGCTGAGATGCAGTCGCTCCAGCGTTCCCACCCGGGGGCAACATGGTGACGACGCCACTCCCCACGGTTGACGAGCTGACCCGGTTGCTCGATGTGGTCGTCGACCCTGAGATCCCAGTGATGACGATCGAAGACATGGGAATCCTGCGTGAGGTCTCCGTGAGTGATACCGGTGCAGTCACGGTGATCATCACGCCGACGTACTCCGGATGTCCTGCACTCGTGACCATCGAGGAGGACATCCATGCGGCGCTCGCGGACGCAGGGATCAAGGACGCCCGCGTCGAGGTCAGACACTTTCCTGCATGGACGACCGAAT
>CAZULI010000110.1:0-5963 GCA_964621095.1 uncultured Acidimicrobiaceae bacterium
GTGCACACTCTCGAGGGTCGCAAACCTCAGTGGTTCTGTGGTGAGAAAGTTCATCCACCACGACGGGTGCCGGGCAGCGTCAAGGATCGACCGCATCGTGAGGTTCGGGGGGATCGTCATGCCGTTGCGAAGATCCCGTCGGCGTGCCCCCGCCACAGGGAGATCGACGGTGAGAATCAGCGTTCGGAACCCGCTGGCAGCCACCCGTTCGATCAGGGCCTCCGACCGCGCACGATCCCTCCATACGTAGAGCTGGAACCAGTGATCACCGTTCGGAACGTTCCGGGCAAGGTCCTCCGGTGTGGTGGTGCCGAGGGTTGAAAGGGCGTACGGAATGCCGTAGTTGGCAGCGACGGTGGCCACCGCCGTTTCACCCGCATGGTGCATCATGCGGGTGTACCCCGTCGGCGAGAATCCGAACGGGAACGCCGTCTTGGCGCCGAGGATCTCGGTTGAGGGGTCACACTCGGAGACGTCGCGAAGCACACGGGGGACGAACTCGATGTCACGGTACAACTGACGCGATCGTCCAAGACTGAGTTCATCGTCTGCGGCCCCATCGACGTAGTCAAACGGCGCACGGGGGGTCCTCCGACGTCCGATGTATCGCAGGTCCGAGATGCTGCCAGCACGGGCCAAACGCCGCTCAAGCCGTGTGCCCTGCGCCGCTTGCGGGCGGAGGAGGGACGACAGCTCACCCCAACGGGGCATGTGTCGCTGAACACCCGAGCTCACGTTGGGTTCCCGATGCTCATGGCCGCGCCGATCTCCGGCGTTGACGCAACCCAACGGCGGCGCTGCAGGTACATGTCAGGGTCTCCATCCCGGTGCACAGTGCTCCGTCAAGAGGGTACCGGACTCGGTTGCTCCATGAGCACCGACTTCAGAAATGAACCGGATCGGCCGATGAACCAACCATGGACGTGACACACCCCATTGCTGTGCGTGGGCGCTTCACCACGATTCGTGGTGAGCGCAGTGACCCTGCATCGGTGACGCCATCGGGAGACGCAGTGGTGGGGGAGACCGACGAGCTCGCAGGTCACGGTGTGCGCACCGCGAGGATCGCGGTGGCGATCGCCCGCGTGATGGGTCTTGCCCCCGACGAGATCAACGCCATCGGCCTGGCAGCGCGACTCCACGACGTTGGCAAGACGAAGGTTGACCCCGCGGTCCTGCACAAACCCGGACCCCTTGATGCGGATGAGTGGATGGAGTTGAAACGTCACCCCCAGCTCGGATACGACATGCTCCGTGGCAAGGTGGAACCCAAGGTTGCTCGGATGGTGCTCATGCACCATGAACGGCTTGATGGTGGTGGGTACCCAGCAGCCGTCGGTGCTGCCCAGATCGGGATGTCCCTCAGGGTTCTCCAGGTGGCTGATGCGTACGACGCGATCACGTCTACACGTCCGTATCAGCGGGCGCTGCCGGTGGGGTACGCGATCACGGAGATGACGGCCCACATCGGCACCCAGTTCGACCCCGATCCCGTCCAGGCGCTGCTCTCCATTGTGACGTACCAACTCGACCACGTCCTGGCCACGGATCCACCGTCACGTGTTGCGTCCCCCCTGGCGGGGTGAACCCCACCCTTTGATCCCTCGAATGTCGGGTGTGCCGGTGGTGGGTGCACCGTTCGTCAGCCGTGGTATTCGTTGGGGTTGGTTTCATCAACGACCGCGTTGAATGTCCGTCAGACTGCTTCGGAGTGACGCGCAGCGGAGCTTGTTTGCGCTCTGGTCGGGGCCTCATCGGTGGTAGGTGAGGGCGGAACAACCCTGCTCCACCATCTCGTTCTCCGCCCGCCGTTGCGTTTGAGCTGTCGCGTCAGCACCTCGCCGGGTTGCCGACAGACCGTTGTTCGCTGAGCTGAACGAGATCCCCTGACGGCCATTACACGCGCGGCTTCAGCGGTCACCATGCCGGCCATTGCTCAGCGTTGGTGCTCTTTGACAGGACGGTTCGAACTCGTTAGGATTCTGCATTCAGAATTGTATGCATTCTGGAATACGGTTTGATCGGCGAGAGAAAGACCACGATGCAGGTCCTCCAGTTCATCATTTTCGGTCTGGGCACCGGCGGGTTTCTGATGCTGGCGACCATCGGGTTCACGATGGTTCGTCGAGTCGAAGGCTTCATCAATATTGCACATCTGCAATACATCTCATTCGGGGCGTACGCGACCTGGTGGGTGAACTCCCACCTCGGGGTGAACATCGTGCTGTCGGCAATCATCGGGATCATTGCGACAACGATCCTGGCACTGGCGATTGCCTGGCTCGTGTACGACCCCATTCGCGAGTATGGACCGGTCATCCTCCTCATCACGAGCGTTGGTGTGGCCTTCGCTATCCAGGGGGCGATTGAGATCATTGTGCCGACCGGCACCACGATCTTGAACATCGGGAATCCGTCGGCGTTGAGATGGATGGGACTCCGGATTGGACCGTTCCAGCTCCTCACGCTCATCGTTGCTCTGATCGCTGTCGTCGGTTTGCATGTGATGCTGACGCGTACCCGAACGGGTCGTCAGGTTGCTGGAATCTCCATCAACCGAGATCTGGCCCAGGGGCGCGGTATCTCCACCGGCCGTACCAGCAGAGCCGTGTGGGCAATCTCGGGGTTGACGGCGGGTATGGCCGGAGTAGCGCTCGGTTTGATCGGCACGCTGACAACGGACCTCGCGTTTGAACAAGTGGTGTTGGTCTTTGCCGTCGCGATATTCGCTGGGTTCGGATCACTCCTCGGTGTCGCATGGGCTGCGCTCATCACGGGGGTCGCGATGGACCTCTCCCTGCTGTGGTTGCCCAGTGCCTTTCGCACCATCATCCCGTTCTTGATCATCATTGTCGTGCTCCTCTTCCGTCCCCAGGGACTCTCCCAGGGAGGGTCGTCATGAGCCGCGACCACTCGCCGCATCGGAAGGGAGAAGACTGACCATGACGATGGCGTTTGTCATCAGTGTGCTGACCATCATTGGCATCTATCTGATCATGGTGCTTGGGCTGGATCTGCAGTTCAGCTACGGGAATCTGATCAATCTCGGAGTCATCGCGTACGTCGCTGCAGGTGCTTACACCTACGTCATCGTGACGCAAGCACCGCCCACGGAGTTCGACGCGTTTCGGTTCGGGTTTGGTGCCCCCATCTGGTTCGGGATGATTGCTGCCACCATCGCGGGACTCGTGGTGGGACTCATCACAGCTGCTCCCGTCATGCGCATGAGAGGTGAGTACCTGGCGCTCATGACGTTTGCGTTCGCAGAGGTGTTTCACTCGATCCTGGAAAGCTCCCGATCGGTGACGAACGGCTTGATCGGACTCTCCGGCGTCGTCCGGCCGTTTCCTTCACTGACTGCAGCGCAGCAGAACTGGGTGTTCCTCGGCCTTGTTCTGGCCGCGGTGGTCCTGGTGTATGTGGTGAGCCGCCGTACGGTGTCCTCGCCATTCGGGCGGGTCCTGCTCGCAGTATCAGATGATGAGAGTGGGATCGCGGCGGTGGGGAAGGACGTGACCCGAATCAGGTTGCAAACCTTCCTCCTTGGTTCGGCCGTGTTTGGTTTGGGCGGCGCCCTCTTCGTCATGTTTGTCGGCGTCGCCACCCCTTCGATCTTCGTACCAAAAGTGACGTTCATCGCCTGGATCGCGCTGGTGCTCGGTGGTGTTCGGAACAAGTACGGTGCGCTCCTGGGTACGGCGATCCTGCTGGGCATCCAGGAGGGGCTGAGGTTGCTTTCGCTGTCGCCATCCCAGAGCGCGATGGTGGCATCCATTCGAGTGCTTGTGACGGGTGCGTTGTTGGTGATTCTGTTACGAGTTCGACCACCGGACCATGTCCTGGGAACGAAGGCACGAATTCGCCGGTCCCGACCTCCAGGAGGCGATAACCCTGAGTTGGCACCATCCGGAGCGGCCGTTGTATGACGGACAAAGCCGCAATCTCCGTCAATGACATCACCGTCACGTTTGGTAGTTTCACCGCCTTGTCAGACGTGTCCTTTGATGTGCCAACCGGCGCTATCACCGGACTGTTGGGTCCGAATGGGGCTGGCAAGAGCACGCTTTTCAACGCCATGACCGGGGTTGTGGCGCCGGCCAGCGGGACGGTCATCGTGAACCATGAGAATCTTGTGGGCCTGAAGCCTCATGAAGTCGCCCGACGCCGGGTTGCGCGAACCTTTCAGACTCCTCGCGGGTTTCCGTCACTCTCGGTTTATGACAACGTCGCCGTGGCAATCGACGACCCGAGTGAGCGGTTGGGGCCGTCGATCGTGGGTCGCCGGCCGCCCGAGTCCCGACGCGAACTGGTGATGTCCGCCCTCGACGGTGTGGGTCTCTCATCAAAACTCTCGGCTTCCTACGGACATCTCTCGGCAGGGGAGACCCGTCTTCTTGAAGTGGCACGCCACCTGGTGCGGGATCCCGAGTACTGGCTGCTTGATGAACCGACGGCAGGGGTGACCCCTGAACTGCAGGATCGACTTTTTGAAGTGGTGATGGGTCGCAAGGCTGAAGGGAAGACGATTCTTTGTGTCGAGCACAACATGGCGTTCCTGCGCCGCATCGCCGACTTCGTCGTCGTGATCGAAAGAGGACGGGTGATTGCTCAGGGATCACCCGAAGTTGTCCTCAGCGACGTACGAGTGATCACCGCCTACCTGGGAGACAGGGGACGTCGACATGTTGCGGATTAGCAATCTGACCTGTGGGTATGGCTCTCTTCCGGTCGTTCATGGAGTGGACCTGGTACTCGAGGAGGGTGAGTCGATGGCGCTGCTGGGCGCAAACGGTGCCGGAAAGTCCACCTTGATGAAGGCGGTTGCCGGGTGGCTCCCGTCACTCTCGGGGGTTATCAGCTGGCTTGGTAGGGACCTGACCCAGACCGACGCCCGCGATCGTGTGCTCGAAGGTCTTGTCCTCGTGCCACAGGACGCAAATGTCTTCGCAGACCTCTCCGTTGAGACAAATCTGCGTATCTCCCAGGACATCGCGGTTGCCGGCGCCACGAGCTTGAAAGAGGCGTATCAGCAGTTTCCGGTTCTTTCGGAGCGCCGCAAACAACTGGCGGGATCGCTCTCTGGCGGTGAGCGACAGCTCCTCGCTCTGGTATCGGCTCTCATGCTGAGACCGAGAATGCTGCTCCTTGACGAACCCACAACTGGCTTGTCTCCAGTTCTTGTGGATCAGATCTGTGCGGTGATTCGGTCCATCCTGGAACAAGGTGTCGGCGTCGTTTGGGTCGTGGAACAGGAACCGGAAACCGCTCTCATGATTGTCGACCGAGCAGAGATCATGGCAGGCGGTCGCTTTGTCAAATCACTCCGTGGAGATGACCTGCAGAACGCGGACATCTCCCAACTGATTCTAGGAGGGAGGGCAGAAGACGGGCTGGCTGATGCTTAGTCGGAAATGTCAGAGGCGGGGCTACCAAGAGGTCCGGCCACCATATCAAGGACGGAATGGATGAGACTGATGAAATACATCTTGAAACCGACGCTACTGCTCGCAGTCCTGGCGCTCGTGGTGACCGCATGCAGCAGTAGCAGCAGTGAGGATTCAACAACAACGACAGCGGATAACGGCGCCACGAGCACCAGCGCGGCACCAGGTACACCGACAACGGGGGAGTTGGTTGTCGGAGTACTCGTCCCCTTGACTGGTGAACTCGGGTCCTGGGGTGAGGATTGGGCAGCCAACTACGAGCTGGCGGTGGCCGACATCGAAGAAGCCGGTCTGCTGCCTGACGGCGTCACCATCCGGCTCGTTGTGGAGGACGAAACCGGAAGCGCCGAGACTGCGATCCGAGCAGCCAAGAAACTGATTGAGGTTGACGGCGTGCAGGTGATTGTTGGACCGACATCACTGGTGATGGTGGCACTCGACTCCCTTGCAAAGCAGTATCAAATTCCCATCATTTCCCCGGCGGCTGGGACGGTACGGCTTGATACGCTCGGCGGTGAG
>CAZULI010000111.1:0-5960 GCA_964621095.1 uncultured Acidimicrobiaceae bacterium
GGTGCTCATCCACCTTCGCCTGTGCCATCTTTCGGGCGGTGCGCTCGTTCTTGGCAACCTCGAACATGTCACCAGCGGATGGGATCTCATCCCACCCCGAAACGAGGACCGGCATGGATGGCCCGGCGGCGGCGACCTCCTCGCCACGATCGTTGAACATGGCGCGGACCCTGCCTGAGGTCGGACCAGCAACAATCGCATCCCCCTTCTTGAGGGTTCCTCGCTGGACAATCACCGTGGCAACCGGACCCCGGCCAACCTCAACTTGGGCTTCAATGACGGTGCCGATGGCTCGAGCCTTCGGGTTCGCTTTGAGCTCTTCGACCTCTGAGACGATCGAGATCATCTCAAGGAGATCCTCGATGCCGTCCCCGGTCAGTGCGGAGAGTTCGATCGCCGGCGTGTCCCCTCCAAGGTCCTCAACCACGATCTCGTGCTGGGTGAGGGCGGCGCGCACCGCGTACGGATCAGCGGCATCAAGATCGATCTTGTTGATGGCGATGATGATCGGAACCCCCGCGGCTTTTGCGTGGCTGAGAGCTTCCACGGTCTGGGGCATCACCGAGTCGTCTGCGGCAATGACAATGACCGCGATGTCGGTGACATCGGCACCCCGTGCCCGGAGGGCGGTGAACGCTTCGTGCCCGGGGGTGTCGATGAACGTGATCGCCGAGTCCCCGATCATGACCTGGTACGCACCGATGTGCTGGGTGATCCGTCCGGCCTCACCTGCCACCACGTTTGCATGGCGGATCGTGTCGAGCAGTTGCGTCTTGCCGTGGTCAACGTGACCCATCACGGTCACGACCGGCGGGCGCGGAACAAGGCTTGCCGGGTCGTCCTCATACTCGATCAGGTGCCGTTCGCGAACCTTTGGCTCGTCCTCCTCGTCGGACTCGGTGACGAGCAACTCCCAGCCGAGCTCGCGCCCGAGCGGCTCGATGGCGTGAACCGGGATCTCGCCACCGCCTGGGACCATCTCCCCCATGAACATGAGTGTCTTGACGATGTCAGCGGTCCGGATCCGTACCAGCCGGGCGAGGTCGTGAACCGTGATCCCAGGCTCGACCAGCAGGATCCGCTCCTCCTCGGGTTCCGGCTTGGGTTCCTCAACAGGGACCGGACTGGTCACCGGTTCGGGAGCCTCCGGCTTTTCGTCGTGGTGTGTGGGAGTGGGTGACTCGTCCTCATCGATGGCGGTCTCCCCACCATCCACCTCGGTGGCCTCAGTGGCCCCACTCACCTCGGCAAAGGATCGGCGGACAAGGTCGGCAGCATCCTCGTCAAGCCCCGACGACGCAGTCTTGACGTCAAGACCGAGCTCCTGGGCGCGCGCGAGAACATCCTTGGACTCCTGTCCAAGATCTCGTGCCAACTCATAGACGCGTACTTTCGCCACCGTCATTCAGCCCCTTCAGACGCTTCATCGTCTGACGCGGAATCGGATGTTTCGCTCTCCACGAACGGTACCTCGTCGGTGACCTCGTCCTGACCAACAGGTGATGACGCCCCGTCCCCTTCGGCGACCGTTTGAAACTCAACGTTCTCATCTGCCTGGACATCAAGCCCGAGGTCCTGGGACTCGGACCGGATGTCGATCTTGTAACCACTGAGCCGTGCAGCGAGACGGGCGTTCTGACCCTCCTTGCCGATCGCAAGGGAGAGTTGGTGGTCGGGGACGATGACAACAGCCGTTGGCATCTGACCTTCCTCAAGCGGTTGGTCGGGTTCGGCAAACCGAACGTCGATCACCCGCGCCGGACTCAGCGCCTCAGCGATGAACGCACCGACGTTCTCGTTCCACTCAACGATGTCAACCTTCTCACCCTTGAGTTCGTTGACGACCTGGCGGACACGGGAACCTCGCGCACCAACGCACGCTCCGACCGGATCAATGTTGGGATCATGGGACATGACCGCGATCTTGGTGCGATGACCTGCCTCACGAGCAATGCCCTTGATCTCGATGTCCCCGTCAACGAGTTCCGGAACCTCAAGTTCGAACAGGGCCCTGATGAACTCGGGGTGGCTGCGGGTGACAACGATCGGAGCACCCTTCCCTTCGCCCCGGACATCGAGGATCAGAGCCTTGACACGGTTGCCACGCTCAAGGCGCTCGAACGGAATCTTCTCGGATCCGGGAAGCATGGCTTCTGCATCCCCGAGGTCGAGGATCGCAAACCGATGATCGGACTGCTGGACGATCCCGGTGACCAGGTCCCCCTCGCGTCCTTCGTAGAGATCGAACACCTGCTCCCGCTTGGCGTCACGGAGACGTTGCAGAATGACCTGCTTGGCGGTCTGGGCGGCAATCCGACCGAAATCCTCCGGTGTGTCCTCCCACTCCTCAACGACGTTGCCTTCCTCGTCAAGGATCTGCCCATAGACACTGATCTCCCCCGTGTCAGCATCGATCGTGACCCTGGCCTCCTCGGCCGCACCGGGTGTCCGCTTGTACGCCGACACGAGCGCGTTGGCGAGAGCTTCGAGGATGGTGTCACGGGGCACGCCTTTTTCTCGTTCAAGGAGGTCGAGTGCGTCCATCAAGTTGTAATCCATCGTTGCTCCTAGGCGTGCTGCGTCTTCTGGCCGGGCTGTTCCCACACGAACACGGTTCGTGCCACCGAAACCTCGGCGTAGGTGATCTCTCGATGACTGCCATCAACGTCGACAACGAACGAATCGTCGTCGGCACTCACCAGAAGACCTGTGTGCGTCTTTTCTCCATCAACCAGCGTGTCTGTCTTGATCTTGACAATACGGCCAATCGACTTGTCATAGTGGGCTTTCCTGCGCAGCTTGCGTTCAAGCCCTGGTGACGATACCTCAAGGGTGTACGAGCCTTCGATGGGGTCTTCGGCATCCAGTATTCTGCCGATTCCACCCGACAGCTCGGCGATGACGTCAACCCCAAGTGGCCCCGAGTTCTCGTCAGGTGTATCAAGGGTGACACGGACCATCTGCCCACCATGGAGAATCTCGAGGTCGTCGAGTTCAACACCAACGGCAGCGACATATGGCTCAATCAAGGCCCATACTCGGTCATGTACGCTGCTCATCGTGCTCCTTGCACACCAAAAGAGCACTCTGCCAAACAAAGAGGTGGGCCACGGCCCACCTCTGCAGAGAACTCGGTTCGTTGTCAAGAGTATACCGTGCAACGTCACAGCTTGACCGAACGGTCGACACGGTGCCAACGATCCGGATACCCGACGGGAGCAGCAGCGATCCCGCCAATCCCTTCAATCGCTCAGGGATCACCGACTTCAAGGAACGAGCGACGTCACCTCAGCGACGATGGCGCCAATGGGGATCTCCCGTGTCTCGCCTGAGCGACGCTCAACCAACTCAACGACGCCGTTGTCGATCCCACGAGGCCCGATCGTGATGCGATGGGGAACACCGATGAGTTCGGCGTCATTGAATTTCACCCCTGGGCGCTCATCCCGATCATCAAGAAGCACCTCGACACCGGCCGCGGTCAGGTCGTCGTAGAGCTTGTTGCCCACCTCCATGGAACGCTCGTCATCGGGCCTCACGACCGTGATCACCACGTGAAACGGGGCGATCTCGATCGGCCAGATGATGCCACGGTCATCGTGGTTCGCCTCCACCGACGCGGCCATGTTGCGCTCGACACCGATGCCGTAGGACCCCATGACCACGGGTACCGTCTCGCCGTCCTTGTTGAGCACCGTGACACCGAGCGAGTCGGCGTAGAACGTCCCGAGCTTGAAGATGTGCCCGACCTCGATGGCAGGGAACACCCGAAGCGGCCCCCCACAGTCGGGACATTCCTCCCCATCGACGACTTGTCTGACATCGACCCACTCCGTCACGGCGATGTCCCGGTCGATGTCAACGCCGTGAACGTGCCAGTCGTTCTCGTTTGCCCCGGTCGTCATGGCGGTCCGACCCGCAAGCGCCTTGTCGGCAAGAATCCGCACGCCGGTGACCCCGACGGCTCCGAGACTCCCCGCGTCGGCACCCAACAGGGCCTTGATCTCCTCAGGCGTGGCAGGACGTCCGTTTGTCGTCCGCGTCACGTCAAGGAGTTTCTGCTCCTGAAGCCCGTGATCACCACGAAGCAGCACGAGCACGACCTCGTCGTTGAGGACATGGACGAGGGTCTTGATCTGACGATCCGCGGGCGCACCCCCGGGAAACGCTGCCAGGTCAGCAATGGTCCGAACCCCAGGGGTCGGGAACCGTTCGACATCGAACGGTCCGACAGGGTCTTCGACCGGAGGGACGCGGGACGTTGCTTTCTCCACGTTGGCTGCGTACCCACAGGCCGCACAATGGGCCACCTCATCCTCGCCGACGTCGCTCTCCACCATGAACTCGACCGATTCCTTGCCCCCCATGGCTCCTGAGGATGCCCGCACCGCCACCGCGGACATGCCGAGGCGCTCAAAAATCCTCACATACGCTGCGTGGTGCCGGTCAAACTGGAGATCGAGGCCGGCAAAGTCGAGATCAAAGGTGTACGAGTCCTTCATCGTGAACTCACGAACCCGCAACAGACCGGATTTCGGCCGTGCCTCGTCTCGGTACTTCGTCTGGATGTGGTACCAGAGCTGGGGAAGCTGTTTGTACGACGTCAGCTCCAACGACACCGTTGCAAAGATCTCCTCGTGCGTCGGCCCAAGCACCACCTCAGCACCCTTGTGATCGGTGAACGCCATCATGATGTCGGCCATGGTCTCAGAACGCCCCGTGCGGTCCCAGATCTCCTTCGGATGGAGTTGGGGAAGGAGGAACTCCTGGCCACCGATGGCGTCCATCTCCTCCCGGATGATGGCCATCACCTTGCGCCGGACCCGCTCGCCGAGGGGCAGCATCGAGTAGACCCCTGCCATGAGCTGGCGCACGTACCCCGCACGAACCAGCAGACGGTGACTGACGGCTTCAGCGTCAGCCGGGTTGTCACGCAGGGTGGGGATGAAAGCTTGGGACCAGCGCATGGGGGCGAGGTTACCGGTCCAGTTCTGCGACGCGCTGGACAGCCGCCTGGCGTTCCTCGGCCCGGTTCACGTCACCTTGGAGGTTGAGCAGCTCGATGCGTGTCTCCTCCGCAAGGTCCGCCGCTGTCACATCAGCCGCGGCGATGCGGGCCTCGATCCCCTGTTCGCTGAGCAGGAGCGCTTCTTTCACGAGGGCGTCCACCATCTCAGCCTCGGGAACGACGCGGACAACTTTGCCCTTGATGAACAGGTGTCCCCTGCCGCGACCCGCTGCAAGACCGAGATCGGCCTCACGCGCCTCACCCGGACCGTTGACGACACACCCCATGATCGCAACCTGAATCGGCAGATTCAGCTCCCCGAGGCGCTTGTTCGCCTCCTCGGCCACGGCGATGACGTCCACCTCAGCTCTCCCACATGAAGGGCAGGCGATGAGGTCAAGGGAGGAACGCTCACGAAGTCCGAGGTACTCGAGAAGTGCCCGCCCAGCCTTGGCCTCCTCGACCGGATCCGCCGTGAGGGAGAACCGGATCGTGTCACCGATCCCCTCTGACAGGAGGGTCGAGATCCCCGCAACCGACTTGATCAACCCCCCGGGCGGTGGCCCCGCCTCGGTGACACCGAGGTGAAGGGGGTAGTCGACCGTGTCCGCAAGAAGCCGGTACGACTCGATCATGAGGGGCACGTTGGAGTGCTTGACCGAGATCTTGATGTCGTGGAAGTCGACATCGTTGAGGTACTTGATCTCCATCAGGGCCGATTCGACGAGCGCTGCGGGTACCGGACCGCCGTACTTGTCGAGAAGATCCTTGTCGAGGGATCCGGCGTTCACCCCGATTCGGATCGGGATACCGGCAGCGAGCGCTTCGCGTGCAACAATCTTGATGTGCTCCTCCTGGCGGATGTTGCCGGGGTTCAAGCGGAGTGCGGAAACACCTGCCTCGATCGCAGCGAGGGCGAGTTTGTACTGATAATGGATGTCGGCAACGATCG
>CAZULI010000112.1:0-5855 GCA_964621095.1 uncultured Acidimicrobiaceae bacterium
TCCTCAATGTGGATGCGGACTGCTCAGTCGTCAACCTCCCGATATCCGGCATCGTCCACCTGTGAGAAATGACCAACCATCATGTACGCGATCATCCGCGCCGGCGGAAAACAAGCAAAAGTTCACGAGGGCGATGTCCTCGATGTCGAGCGCATCAAGGACCCGAACAAGGTGTCCTACACGCCACTCCTCATCGTCGAGGATGATGGCAATGTCATCTCTGACCGCGACATCCTTGGAAAATCCTCGGTGAGTGTCGAGATTCTTGGTGCATCCGCTGGTCCCAAGATCGACATCTTCAAGTACAAGTCGAAGACCGGGTACCGTCGCAGACAGGGTCACCGTCAGAAGTACACCACCATCAAGGTCACGAAGATCAACACCGGTGGCTCAACCAAGAAGCAACCCGCCAAGGCTGAGGAACCAGCCGAGGTGGAGGCTGAGTCCGCCACTGAGGAGGCGTAGATGTCAAAGACCAAGGCTTCCGGCTCAACGAGGAACGGTCGGGACTCAAAGGCCCAACGGCTTGGCCCGAAGGTGTTTGACGGTCAGATCGTCAATGCTGGGGCGATCATCGTCCGCCAGCGTGGGACGAGGATTCACCCGGGTGACAACGTCGGCCGTGGTGGCGATGACACGCTCTTTGCCCTTTCCGGGGGAACCGTCAAGTACGGTGTCCGACGGGGCCGTCGTCAGGTCTCGGTCCTCACCGACGCCTGATCCGGGTTCACCAGCGATGGCGAAGGGTCGGTCTCGGTGCCGACCCTTTTTCCATGGTGGAGCGGCACGTCGTATCGTTCGCCAGGCGTGGTGAACCAACCATCGGTCAAACAACAGGTGAAAACTCTCGATGTTCGTCGATCGTGTCAAGCTCACACTTCGCGGAGGCAACGGTGGTGCCGGTGTCTCCTCGTTCGTGCGCCGCAAGGGGTTGCCAAAAGGGAAACCAAACGGCGGCTCAGGGGGGTCCGGAGGCGATGTGATCCTCGTCGCTGACGCCCGTGTCCCCACCCTCCTTCGGTACGATCGGCACCCCATTTGGAAAGCGTCAAGTGGGACCCATGGGGAGGGGGACTTCCGGCATGGGAAACGGGGGGAGGACCTCAGACTTCCCGTGCCACTCGGGACCATGGTCAAGGACAAGGACGGTGTCCTGCTTGCGGATCTCGTGGAGGAGGGTCAGGAGGTGCTGGTTGTCACCGGGGGGAAAGGTGGCCGAGGCAACGCATCCTTTGTGAGCCCGGCTCGGAGAGCTCCCACCTTCGCCGAACAGGGTGAGTACGGCCGGGAGGTTGAGGTGACCCTTGAGCTCAAGCTGCTCGCCGATGCAGCCATTGTCGGCTACCCAAACGCGGGGAAGTCCACCCTCATCTCACGGGTTTCAGCAGCCAAGCCCAAGATTGCTGATTACCCGTTCACCACCCTGGAGCCGAATCTCGGGGTGGTCACGGTGGGGGAGCGCGAGATCATTCTCGCTGACGTGCCGGGTCTCATTGAGGGGGCAGCGGCTGGTAAGGGCCTCGGGCATGAGTTCCTCCGTCATACCGAACGAGCCCACGTCCTTGTCGTCCTCATTGATCCGTCCTCACTCCAAAGGGATTCGCCGCAGCGCCAGCTCGACGTGCTCCTCGACGAGCTCACCCGGTACGACCCGACGCTTGCTTCCCGACCCCGGGTGGTGGCACTCACGAAAGTGGAGCTGCTCTCTGACGATGAAATCGAACATCTCGATCTTGATTCCAGCATCCACCGGATCTCCGCCATGACCGGGGAAGGTCTTGAGGGACTCATCTACGCGATTGCGGAGCTGGTGAGTGAGGTGCGCGATGCCGCAACCGAACGGGAGGGGTACGTGCTGCATCGGCCACTCAGGGATGAGTTCACCATCCGCCAGGAGCATGAGGTCTGGGTCGTTGAAGGGATCGCTGCGATTCGTGCGACCAATCTTGCGGACCTCACCGATCCCGACGCGGCTGAGTTCGTCGCGCAACGACTCGTGTCCTCGGGGATCGTTGGCGGGCTCATCCGGGCTGGTGCCGTGGCTGGTGATGATGTTCGGATCGGTTCGATTGTGTTCACGTTTGATCCTGATGCAGAAGATGATGATGAGGAGATCCACGTATGAGATACCCACTCGAGGCTGGGGCCGCGGTTGTTGTCAAGATTGGCTCATCGAGCCTCACCGCGCCTGACGGCGGTCTTGATGACGAACGGGTGGCGCTCATTGTTGATCACGTTGCGCGCCTGATGGCAGCCGGTCACCCCACCGTATTGGTCACCTCGGGTGCCATCGCTGCTGGTCTTCCGTCGCTCGGGCTTGCGTCGCGTCCGACCGCGATCGCCGATCTTCAGGTTGCGGCCGCTGTTGGCCAGACCAAACTCATGGAGCGGTATGCGCACCTCTTTTCGGCACATGGGATCGAGGTCGGCCAGGTGCTGCTCACCAAGGACGTGCTCGGCCACCGTCAGCAGTACCTCAACGCACGGTCTGCCCTGGTACGCATGTTCGAACTTGGTGTGGGTCCCATCGTGAACGAGAACGACACCGTGGTGGTCGATGAGGTCAAGGTCGGTGACAACGATCGTCTCGCTGCGATCGCGGCCCATCTGGTCAGCGCCGGCATGCTCGTCATGCTCACCGACACCCCGGGGTTGTACACCGACGATCCGAGGCTGTCAGACGATGCTGAACTCCTCAGCGCGGTGCGTCACTCCGATGAGGTTCTCGACCACATCCGCGCCTCTGACGGCAAGGGTGCTTTGGGGTCTGGCGGTGTGGTCACCAAGGTGATCGCCGCTCGCATGGCGGCGTTCTCGGGGATCCCGACGGTGGTTGCTGCTGCTGACGTCGCCGATGTCGTCGCCAAAGCCGTTGGGGGTGAGGAGGTGGGAACGTGGATCAGTCCCCGGACGACACCGTTGTCGGCCAGGAGACTCTGGATCGCGTTCGGACTTTCGTCCTCAGGTACGGTGACCGCTGATCGCGGCGCCGTTGATGCGCTCGTCAACGGTGGACGCTCCCTTCTTGCCGTGGGTATCACCAACGTCTCCGGTGAGTTCCAACGCGGGGACGCGGTCGAGGTCGTTGACGACCATGGCAGGGTGTGCGCCAAAGGATTGGCGCGTGTCGGGTCTGCAGATGCAATGACCCCTGGCGTCGAAGTCATCCACCGCGACGACCTGGTGGTCCTGGCCTAGCCGGGTCCTGCCACCCTCCCGTCCTCCCGTTTTCGGGGGGACGCGGAGCGCAGCGACGCAGGGGGGGGGCAGTACCGGTCAAGAAGACGGCGTGATGTGCCGATGGAGCTTGAGACACAGAGGGTTGACCCTCATCCAAGCTTCTCGTGGAGGTCATGTGACAACGGTGCTCGTCGTGGACGACTCCCCGGTGTTGCGGCAGCTGATTGAGATGTTCCTTGCGCCACTCGGCCTTGAGGTACACACCGCAGCGAACGCCGCCCAGGCCCAGGACAAAGTCGAGTCGATCACCCCCGATGTGGTCCTCCTCGATGTCGGGCTTCCCGATGCGGACGGGTTCAGTGTGTTGCAATGGATTCGGAGCAACCCGGCGTATGACGCCACGGCGGTGTTCATGGCCTCGGGGTACACGGATACCCGGGAGATCGACGCAGCCATCGCCTCGGGTGCGACGGGGTATCTTCCCAAGCCGTTCACTCCCGATGATGTCCGGTCAGCGGTCCTGTCGGTTGTCGACCCCGATCGGTCGATCGAGCGTCAAGTCACGGTGTAGCAGAACGCACAGCAACACTGGTTCCTGTCATGGTCCTGTCATAGGATGCTGATGTGGCACGGCGTGGAGGTTCACGATGGTGCCCGTTCTTGCGTCCCTTGCCCTGTTCTCGTTGCTCGCGTGCCCTCCAGCCGCCCCCATTCCCGGCGCGGTCGTGCGCCCGTTCGCACCCATCCAGCCGTACGCGGGCCATTGGGGGGTCGACATCGCCACACCAGTGGGTGGTGCGGTGGTATCGGTAGGTGCCGGAACCGTGTCATTTGCCGGATCGGTGGCTGGCCGACAGACGGTCACCATCAGAGACGTGGATGGTGTCCAGGTGTCGTACTCGTACCTCGTGTCGATCTCCGTCGCCAACGGAGAGCATGTCCAGACCGGCACCCGTCTCGGAACATCGGGTCAACACGGGGGAGTGCCAGCGTTCCATCTCTCACTCCGCATCGATGGGGAGTACCGGGATCCGATGCTGCTCTTCCGTTGTCTCGGGCCTCCCGGTCCGGGTCTCTGGCTCGCTCCACGCCAAACGCTCCACGCCCCTCCCTATGCTCAGCGTCGTGTACGGAATACTCGGTGGCACGTTCGACCCGCCACACATCGCCCATCTCGCCGTTGCCCACGCGGCCCGTGAGCAGATGGGTCTCGACCAGGTGCGTCTCCTTCCTGCCCGGGAACCGTGGCAGAAGTTCGACCGTGGGGTCACCTCCTCCAAACACCGCCTCGCCATGGCGCGCCTTGCCGCAGCCGAGGCTGACTACCTGGTGGTCGATGAGACCGAGATGCACCGGGGAGGCCCGACGTACACGATCGACACGCTGGAGTCCCTGATCGGAGACCCGGTGCTCATTGTCGGGTCGGACACGGCGGTCGGGATCCCGTCGTGGCATCGGGCAGATGACGTTCTCGCCATGGCAAGGATCGCGGTCGTTCCCCGCCCAACCGTGTCGTTTGAGCAGGTGACCGCGGCGATCGGGGAGTCGTACACCCCGATTCGGATGCCGGCCATTGACCTGTCAGCGACCGAGATCCGGGAACACATCCGTGCCGGTTTCTCTCCAGGATTCCTGGTCCCCGAGAGCGTCCTCTTGTACATCAAGGCGAACGATCTGTACCGAAGACGTGATGCGTAGAACGAGTCTCGTGCTCAACCGACACCGGGTCGCTAGGATTCTTGGCGAATGAGTAGCCCTGTGTCCAGAGCAACCGACGAAGCGATTGCCGCCGCACGTGCCGCCGCACGGGCCATCTCGGACAAGAAGGGGGAGGACGTCGTCCTGCTTGACCTCTCCACCCTCCTTGTCGTCACGGATGTGTTTCTCATCGCGTCGGGTACGTCAACCCGGCACGTCAAGACACTCGTCGAGGACGCCGAGGCGGCACTCCGTGAGCTTGGCCGCAACCCCATTCGGCGTGAAGGGCTGGAGTACGGAGAATGGGTGCTCCTCGACTACGGCGACGTCGTTCTTCATGTGTTCAATCGTGAAACCCGCGAGTACTACGACCTCGAACGACTGTGGTCGGACGCACCTCGGATCCTGTTCGAATCGACCGGCGCCGCCACCGAGTCCCAGGGTGTGGGGTCCTGAGCCAAGCCGTCTTCGGTCGCTGCTGAGGCGAGCAAGGATCAAGATCGACACGTATCGGCCCCTGGTACACTTCCGGCTTCCTACCCGTACCACGGGGCTGTAGCTCAGCCTGGCAGAGCACTTGTCTGGCAGACAAGGGGTCAGGGGTTCAAATCCCCTCAGCTCCACCCAACGCACGACCCGCGCACTTCGTTCGGATCGCACCACACGCTTGATCGTGCTATCTCCTGGATTGGTTGGGCCGGTGTTGCCACCCGCACCCTGAGCAACGCTGCAGCGTTTGCTGATCCCCCGAACGCACTCCACCGCCCTGTCACACGTCGAAGTTGGTGGATGGACGAGGCGGTTCCCGTACCGAACGCCACCGATCAGAAGGAGTGTGAGGCAGGATCAGACTCCTCCTTGACAGTCGATAGAATACTCGGTATATATACTCAGTATTATGTCAGTTGCTATGACCCTTCTCGCCCTCCTTGACCAGGGACCACGGTACGGCCTTCAGCTCAAACAAGAGTTCGAGG
>CAZULI010000113.1:0-5758 GCA_964621095.1 uncultured Acidimicrobiaceae bacterium
GAAGCCGTCAAACGAGAACTCCTGCTGCTGGCGCCGTTCGTGCCATTGCTCATGGAACCGCTCGCGGAACCGCTCATGGAACTTTTCGGGGAGGTTCCCGCCATCCGATGGCGCAGGATGGTCGGTCATGCCCCGGTGGTGATCCTTCGTGAGGGTCGACAGGAGTGAGTCCCAGTCGAGTTCTGCGATGCGTGCCTTGACGTCACCGACGGTGATGGTGTCGAGGTCAAGCGCTGCGTCGTCGATGGCGGAGGTGATGCGGGTGGCTGCTTCCGGGGTGAGTACGCCAGACCCTTGCAACGCAACGAGCGCGATATCGACAAGAGAGCGGACCGTTGTGTCATCGCCGATCATGGAGAGAGCACCGAGGGTGGAGGGCGGTTCCACCACGTTGTCGCTGATGGTGGTCTGGGCCTCGGCAGGATGTTCGTCGGTGAGGGTCATCCATGCCACCGTTCCGAGCAGGAGGATGCCGGTCACCGAAGCAGCGATCAGAACCTTCTTCATGATGTCAACATCTCCCAGTTCGGGCAGGTTGTAGGAGCCCCGTGTCGATGGATGTCATCAAGCTATCACTCCAGCGAGGTACTGATGCTGGGACAGGCGTGGGGGAGTCAGCGGCCCGGGCCTGTCATGACATCAGGCTGATGCCCCCCCAGAGGGAGATCACCACACCAACCGTGATGAGCCACCAAGCACGTGGTGCACGGAACTCCCCCTCCTCGTCTTTCGGCTTGTGTCCCTTGCGGTGTTTGTACACGGCGTAGAGATTGCCGATGAGCATGGCAAGACCGAGCGCGAGGGCCAACTGTTTGATGAGGAGGTTGAGATCAAGAAGTTCTTCCACCCCGAGAAGGTACTTTCCGCGTGGCGTATATTTGTCAGCCCCTAGGCTGTATTTGTCTATGTCGTCGTCATCCGCCTCTCAGGCGCGCCCCCAGCTGTCTCCCATGAGACGGTTCCTGCTCTCGGTCACGATGTTGATCTTCGGGATCTCGACGTCCCTGCTGCTGCTGGGAGTATGGGGTAAGGCCGTGACCACTGATCAGGGAACCGTGGCCAGGTCGACACAAGCGATTGTTGATTCAGACGCTGCAACCGAACGTATCTACGACTGGATTGAGGATTCGATCGTCGGGTCCCAGTTCGTCGGAGCAGCTGAGGCTGACGCGATGGTGACCGAGGTCCGGGAGCGACCGGAGGTGGCACGGGCGATCAATGACGTCATCGGTGCTTTTGTCGGTGCTCTGCTTGCCTCCGAAGAGCGGTCGGCCGTCATCGATCTTGAAGCTGCCATTGGTCCGGCCGTCCCGGCAATCGCTGATGGTCTCACCCGCAGCGGCCTCCCGATCGATGAGGCGTCCCTTGCGATGGCCTTGGATGACGCATCGGCGATCAAGCTTGACACGAACGGTGCGGGGAAGGTTGCCTCGGTGATCCGTACGGCACGGGGATTGGTGAGCCGGGTGGTGGTGGTTGCGTCCCTGATGATGATGCTCGCGGCAGGTGTGGCGCTTCTGATTGCAAACGACCGAGCCGCGATGTTGCGGACGCTGGCGCTGCGCGTGTTCTTTTCGGCGCTTTCATACGCCGCGCTCTTCCGGCTTGGTGCATGGGCCCTTGACCCCAATGGAGGCGCCTCCCCGATCGCATCGGGAGGATCGATTCTCCTCGGATCCAATGGTGATGTGTTTTTGATCATCGCCCTCATCGCAGCGGCCGTCAGCGGACTCGGCGCCTGGGTCGTGCGGCAACGCCGAAAGCGGTACCGCGCAGGCGGTTTCGCGGTGGAGGGGTACTCCGGGCGTGCGGGCGCCGTCGCCGACGACGACACCCGGGAACTCATCTGGGCCTGATGCACGACGTCGTCCCCGGACCGCTCTCGGGCTCATCCTTCATTCTGTGGGCTGTAGCCCACCGTCACGGTGGGTTCATACCCTGGGTACGCGCTCTCGGGGTTGTGATGGGCGTGATCGGTGCGATGATGCTTGGTGTGGTCACGGCGTCGAGTGCTGAAGCGATGCTGGTGAGAGACGGTGACTCGGCGCCCATGATTTTGTCGGTGACCCTTGAAGCCCCCCAGCGTCACAATACGTTGCTTGAGGTTGACTTGACAGTGACCGGTTGGGCGGTGGGGGAGATCGAACGGTACGAGTACCGCTGGATCGGGGCCACGGTGGGCGCGATCCACTCGACCGATGCCGAGGATCCGGTGGTGAGCTTTGCCTCGACGATCCCCAAAAAGCGCCACATTCTTGAAGTCAGAGCTCTTGATGATGCCGGGCTTCGGTCGCGCTGGTCTGAGGTGGCCAACATGATCACCCCGCCACCGCCACGGATCATCGTTGCGGGGGACTCGATCGCATCGGGGTACGTCTGGGGGTGGTTGAGTGCTGACACCTCCTGTCGCGACGACGCGTTCTCGTACGGGGCGACGGTGCAAAAAGAGATGGCGGCAGCTCTCCCTCCGCTCTGGGCACCGACGTACGTCAACGTTGCGTGGGCGGGTGCAGGGGTTCACACGATGTGGAGTGGGGGAACCGACGGCTGCAACGTCGTGCAACCAAGCCAGGTGGAGGAGATCAAGGCCGTTGCGGACCCCGCAACCTGGAACATCGTGATCGTCACCGCAGGAATCAATTCAACCAACTGGTCCGATGTCGTCGTTGGCCTCACCAAGAACACAACGTTCTCCTTCACGGGTGCAGGCGACAAGAAGGCGTGTCAGACGGCGCTCTCGGAGACCTGGAACCTGCCGTCACAGGCAGGTGCCATCACGTCTGAGGCGAGACGCATCACCGAGACCCTGACCGCCGAAACCAACGCTGACCTCTATTGGACGAGTTATTTCACCATCACGGGCTCCCGTCTCGTCCCGGGTTGGACCCCGATCGGGGTTGCGTGCGACGACGAGATGGCCACCGCCATGTCGCTCCTCGACGAGGCACTCCAGGAGGGTCTCACCGACTCCGTTGTCTGGATCGACATTGACCAGGGCTCGATCCCCCTCCAGACCTGGGGTGGCTGGCCCCATCCGAACCAGGAGGGTCAGACGATGATTGGGAGAACGGTTGCCTCCGCCATCGGCTGATGTCATCGAACCGAGGTGGGTCCCCGTCGGTTCGTTTCTGTCGGTCCCATGTGACACGATGTGACCATGGATGTACCTGGCATTCTTCACGCTGATCTCGACGCCTTCTACGCAGCTGTTGCCATCCTCGAGGACCCCTCCCTTGCCGGGAAACCGATGGCGGTCGGATCCGGAGTTGTTCTCTCCTGCACCTATGAGGCACGTGCGTACGGTGTACACGGTGGGATGACGGTACGGGAGGCCAGGACACGGTGTCCGCACCTCGTTGTGGTTGACGGGACGTTCGACGCCTACCGGTCGTACTCGAACGCTGTCTTTGCCATCTTTGAGACCTACACCCCCGTGATTGAGCGGTTGTCCATCGATGAGGCGTTTCTCGACGTGACCGGGTCGATTCACCTGTTTGGTTCACCGGCCGAGATCGGCAGAGCGATCCGCAAGGACGTCAGACAAGCAACCGGTCTTGCGCTCTCCGTGGGGGCCACACCCCGAAGGTATCTGTCAAAGATTGCGAGCCAGATCGCAAAGCCGGACGGCTTGATCGTCATCAACCCAGGTGAGGAGCTTGCGTTCCTCCACCCCCTCCCGGTGTCGTACTTGTGGGGGGTCGGCCCGGTGACCAAGGCAAAGCTGAACGAGTTCGGTATCCACACCATCGGTGACATCGCAGCCACGCCCCAGGACTCGATGGTGGCGATGCTTGGATCGGCACACGCAGCCCACCTGTACGCCCTGGCCCACAACCTTGACCCGAGGCCGGTGGAGACGAGGAGGAAGGCGAAGTCGTTGAGCGCTCAATCAGCGATGCCGTCGAAGATTCGCACGCTCGAGGAACTGCTCCCTGTCCTCAACGGACTCGTCGAGCGGGTCGCGGGCCGGATGCGGGCCAAGGACGTGTCGGCTCGCACCGTGACGATCAAGGTTCGCTTCGGCGACCTCTCCTCCGTCACCCGTTCCACCACCATGCCGGCCTCAACGGACGCAACCGGTTCCGTTGTGGCAGTCGCAGCGAAGCTGCTTGAGCGGGTGATCACCGAGTTCCCGAAACACGAAACGACTCTCCTCAGCGTGGCGGTGTCAAGTATGGCAACGGGGGAGCCAACCCAGCTCGCCCTGGGAGTCGATGACGATGACGTCTCAGGTGGTTCGCCACGCGAACGCTCGTACGCCGCACTCGACCAGTCGGTTGATGAGCTGCGTCGTCGCTTTGGAGCTGATGTCATCTCCCACGGCTCGGATCTGCTCTCGGTGCGCAACCCCCACATTGAGGGTCTGTCAGAGATCATGACAAAGGACTGAGCGCCAGAACGGCCCCGCTCACCGTGGTCCCAGGGCGTCGGCATGGGAGATCACGACCGGGGTGACCCCTCCGGCTGGTTGGAACCCGAACACCTGTCCGTAGAACGAGAGTTCGGCGTTGAGCACGGTGATGATCGTCTCGGCACGCCGAAAGCCGTGCTGTTCGCCCTCAAACTCGAGGTACGCGTTGGGAATGCCACGGGCATCGAGCGCCTCCATGATCGCCCTCGATTGTGCCGGTGGCACCACGACGTCCTCAACGCCCTGAAACGTGATGAGGGGGCAGTTGAACCCATCAAGGTGGTTGATCGGGGATCGTTCGTGGTACAGCGCTGCAGCTTCGGGCCACGGTCCGACGAGGCTTGCCTCGTAGCGGCTCTCGAACTTGTGCGTGTCCTGGACGAGCGCGGCGATGTCCGACACACCGTACCGGTTCCCTCCTGCGCTGAACGTGTCCGTGAACGCCAGCGCAGCCAGGGTGGTGTACCCCCCAGCGCTCCCACCTCGGATGGCGAGCCGGTCGGGGTCGGCCACGCCTTGGTTCACCAGATACTCCGCAGCGGCGCAGCAGTCCTCGACATCGACGACGCCCCAGTTGCCGTTCAGGAGTTGGCGGTACGCACGCCCGTACCCCGTGGAGCCGCCGTAGTTGACGTCAACCACGGCGATACCCCGGGATGTCCAGAACTGGATCGCCAGGTCGAACGAACGCGACACCGCAGAGGTCGGCCCCCCATGGCTCATCACGAGGAGCGGTGGTTTCTCCCCTGACGGCCCCACGACGTCAGTGTTCCGTGGGGCGTAGTGGAAGGCGTGTGCCGTCCGACCATCCGAGGATGGGAACGTGATGGCTTCAGCGTGCGAGATCATGCCCGGGTCGAGCCCAAGATCACGACTTGCCCGTACCACGGTCTCGTGCGCCGTGGCTCCGTCAAACGCGTAGGAGACGATCTCTGGTTCCCGGTCGACCGACGATGCGATCGCAACCAGGGTTTCCCCACTACTGCGCAGCGACCCCAGTTCGGCTCTGGGAACGTCGAAGAGCTGGCCTGTCCCGTCGCCACCGACCCGGAGGACCTTGGTCGTTGCCGTCTCCGTCCATGTCGAAAACAGCACGCCACTGGGGGTGATCGTGTAGGCGGGCCGTCCAAAGATCCACTGTGGCGGTGCCACATCGGCATCGACGCTGTGGATCGGGGTGAGGGCGTCGACCCCTTCAACCACGTAGATGTTCCACCAGTTCGTACGGTCCGAGATCACATGGAGGTCGTTGTCGGGTCCCCACACCGGTTGCACCACCGACTCGTCGGATCCCCCGGCAACCCGCTCCTGGGATACGACGGACACTGAGGCGGCGGTGCGTTCGAT
>CAZULI010000114.1:0-5757 GCA_964621095.1 uncultured Acidimicrobiaceae bacterium
GCACTCGCAGGGGGCGGCATGCGGCGCATAGGCGTGGTGACCCTGTTCCCCGAGTTCTTCACCTCCCCACTTGACGTCTCCCTGGTGGGCAAGGCGGTCGCCGCCGGTCTCCTTCAGGTGGAGTTCCACAACCCGAGGGACCACGCCGAGGGGGTTCACCGCCAGACCGACGACGCCCCATACGGTGGAGGGGCGGGCATGGTGATGATGCCAGGCCCGCTGGCATCAACCCTCGACCCCCTGTCCCACACGCACCGGGTACTCCTCACCCCGAGTGGTGCTCCACTCCGCCAGGATCATCTCGACCGGTACGCCACGCTGCCTGAGGTGACCCTGGTGTGCGGACGGTATGAGGGTGTTGATCAGCGCATCGTTGACCACTTCATAGATGAGGAGATCTCACTCGGCGATTTTGTTCTTCTCGGCGGGGAGGTTGGTGCTGCAGCGATCATCGAAGGGGTCGCCCGGCTTCTCCCTGATGTGATCGGGAACCCTGAATCGACTCAGACCGAGTCCTTCCGCCAGGACGGCCTCCTCGAAGAACCCCAGTACACACGACCGGCGGTGTTTCGGGGATGGGAGGTTCCCGAGGTGTTGCTGAGTGGTGACCACGCCAAGGTTGCACAGTGGCGTACCGAACAGCGCAGAGAGCGGACGGCGTTGCGCAGACCCGACCTCGTCGATACCTAGGCAGGGTACGCCGAATCCCTCGGGCGGTACCGATACGAGTTCGGTAGAATCCCATCCCGATCACCTCACCGCTGTGACCATCGGAGGACCCCGTGAATACGATCGAAGAGATCGAGCAGGCCCAACTGCGCGACAACATTCCAGTTTTTGGGCCCGGCGACACGGTGCGTGTTGACGTTCGGGTCATCGAGGGGGAGCGCGAGCGGATCCAGGCGTTTGAGGGCGTTGTCATCGCCCGCAACGGTGGTCATGGTGCGAAAGCGACGTTCACCGTACGGAAAATCAGCTTCGGGGTCGGCGTGGAGCGCATCTTTCCGGTGCACGCGCCGATCATTCAGTCGATCTCCGTGATCCGCCGTGGCGACGTCCGTCGGGCCAAGTTGTACTACCTGCGTGATCGGGTCGGCAAGGCCACCCGCATCAAGGAGAAGCGCAACTAGCGTTTCGGGATGAGCGTTGAAGCCTTGGTGAGGGCGCACCCTCTCTTTGGCTCGCTGCTCCGCAAGAACGGGCCCCCACCGGAGTGGCGCCGGCCTCCCACCTTTGGGACGCTCACCCGTCTCGTTCTGGAGCAGCAGGTCTCGCTGAAGTCGGCGTCCGCTGCGTACGATCGACTCCAAACCCGTCTCGGAACGGTCGCACCGTCGGGGTTTCTGACCCTCAGCGACGAGGAGCTTCGTGCTGACGGGTTCTCCCGCCAGAAGACCGGGTACGTCCGTGGCATCGCCCAACTGATCGAAGCGGGGGAGCTTGATCTTGTCGCGATCTCCCACCTTGGAAGGGATGACGCCATCGAACGCCTCGTAACGGTCCGCGGCATCGGACACTGGACGGCGTCCTGTTTCGTCCTGTTCGTCAACAACGCACCCGACGTGTGGCCGACCGGGGACCGGGCGCTGTACGTCTCAATGCATCGTGTCTTCGAACTCGATGTGGTCCCCGACAAGGAGGTTGGTGATGCCATTGCAGCCCAATGGGCACCTCATCGGTCCACGGCGGCTCGCATGCTGTGGCACGACTACCTCGGCGGGCGGGCGTACGTCCCCACAGATGCTGCGGGGTTCAGCGGGAGCGGCGGTAAGGTTTCTTCGTGAACCCCCTCGACCCCGACCAGCCAGACGTAGATGAGATCGAGGTCGTTGAACCTTCGACGAAAAAGCCAATGCCGTTCTGGCTCGAGCTGCCGATCCTTGTCATCGTTGCTCTCATCATCGCTGTTGGCATCAAGACGTTCTTGTTCCAGGCGTTCTTCATCCCTTCCGGCTCGATGAAAGAGACCCTCCAGATCGAGGATCGCGTCCTCGTCAACAAGATCTCCTTCAGCAGCGGATCGATCGATCGCGGTGATGTGATCGTGTTCGACGATCCACGCCCCGGTCTTGAACCGGCGCCCTCAAACGTCATATCGAGCGCGTTTCGCAACCTGTTCGAATCCATCGGCCTGGCCACCCCGCAGTCGGAGTTCATCAAGCGGGTCGTCGGGCTGCCGGGGGACGAAGTGGAACTTGTCCAGAATCAATTGTTCGTCAACGGAACCGTCGTTGACGAGCCGTACCTTGCCGAGGATGCTCGGCCACCGTCCAGTTGTGGAACCGCGGACTTTGGTCCGATCACGGTGCCCGATGGACAGCTCATGGTCATGGGGGACAACCGATGTCACTCCTCTGATGGCCGGGTCTTTGGCCCCATCCCGATCGACAGCGTGGTGGGGAGGGCGTTTGTCATCATCTGGCCGCCCGGTCGGTGGGGCGGGTTGTGACCCCGTTGAGGTGCATTGCCTAGGACAGGGCACGCATCTACGCTGTTTGCATGAGTGATGAGGACCTTGAACGGTACGAATCCGACGTTGAGCTGAAGATTTATCGCGAGTACCGCGACGTTCTCCGGATGTTCAAGTTCGTCGTCGAGACGGAACGGCGTTTCTATCTCGCCAACAAGGTCGACGTCAAGACCCTGCAGGCCGGCGATACTGCGTACTTCGAGATCACCCTCGAGGACGCCTGGGTGTGGGACATGTACCGGCCAGCCCGTTTCGTCAACAGCGTCCGGGTCATGACGTTCCGCGATGTCAACATCGAAGAGATCGGCACCGCCACCGAGGCCTAGACCCCGCGGTCCACATCTCGTATGGTCGCGGGGTGAGACCGCATCTGCCCACGTCGGGACCCGTTGGTGAGAGGATGGCTGCGCAGTTTCTCTCACACAGAGGGTGCGCGATCCTCGCCCGGAACGTGTGGGCCGATGGGGGAGAGATCGACCTCATCATCAAGGATCGTGGCCGTATCGCAGCCGTGGAGGTGAAGACGACCACGGACGGTTCGGATCCGATCGAAGCGGTTGACGACCACAAGATGGCGCTGATCGCGCGGACCATTGCAAGCGTGGGTACCAGAATCGATCGTGTTGATGTCGTCACGGTCGCCCTGTCACCAACCGGTGCACAGATCCGCTGGTTACGGGGTCTGGATTGACCGATGGTCGCCGCGCCTGCGACGTTCCTTGTACCAACATCCCCGGTGCCAGTGCCGCCGCAGATCTGGTGCCTCCTGGGGCACCACGACCAGGTGACCGACACCTGCATCGATGATCGATTCGCATCCGGGGCAGAGGTACGGCTTGCTTGCCTGGTACGGCTGGATGGGTTGAACGATCTCGCCGGCGATCCCATCAAAGGGCGCCAGATCGACGCGAATTGGCGTGAGGTTCTCGGGCATGGTCGAATGCTACGGCATCGGGTCCCAAACCGGTGACAAGACCTGCGCTGTTGAAAAGGTACGCTGGAGCCATGGCTGAGTTCGTGACCGTGATTGATCAGGGACGGGTTCGATGGTTGACCATGTCGAACCCCCAGCGTATGAACGCTGTGCCAGCGACCGGGTGGTCGGAACTGGCGGCCGCGTTCAGCGCGTTCGAGGAGTCTGACGCACGCGTTCTCGTGTTGCGCGGGGAGGGTGACAACTTCTGTTCCGGCGTCGACCTGAACCGGGACCTGGGCGTCGCCCCGAGTCCTTCGGACAGTGCGGCACGGATGCGAGGTGTCAGCGCCACAGCCACCGCGCTCCACCGTCTCTCGAAGCCGACCATCGCCGCAGTTGATGGGGTTGCCGTTGGGGCTGGCATGAACCTCGCCCTCGGTTGCGACATCACCGTTGCCACCGAGAGGGCCCGGTTTGCCGAGATCTTCGTCAAGCGGGGGCTCACGCTTGACTTTGGCGGCACGTGGCTCCTACCGCGCCTCGTCGGTCTCGCACGGGCGCGCGAGCTGGCGTTGACCGGGCGGTTCGTCGGCGCCGAGGAGGCACGCACCATTGGTCTCATCTCCGAGGTGGTTCCGGTTGGCGGCTTTGAGTCCAGGGTGACGGAGCTTGCCGACGAACTTGCCGCAGGGGCACCCCTGGCCCAGATGGTGATCAAACGGGCCATGGACCGGTCTTCATCGATGACGTTTGAACAGGCGCTCGCCTTTGAGGAGCAGGCCCAGGCCATGCTGCTCGGGTCCGAGGATCTCGCGGAAGGGTCCTCGGCGTTCGTGGAGAAACGTCCCCCGGAGTTCAAAGGCCGGTAGACCCGCGTTCTTGTCAGACCCCTGACATACGTTTGAGCCATGAACACCTTCATCATGTCATGTGCTCTTGTGGGGGTTGATCCCCGCCCTGTCCGCATCGAAACGACCATCAGTGGTGGGAGAGGTCAGTTCATCATTGTTGGGTTACCCGACGCTGCCGTCCGTGAGTCCCGTGAACGCGTGCGGTCGGCACTCAAGGCGTCCGGGTTCTCGTTCCCTACGGGCCGGGTCGTTGTCTCCCTCTCTCCCGCAGACCTCCCGAAGGGGGGAGCCATGTATGACCTCCCCATTGCCCTGAGCGTTCTCCAAGCCCTCAAGGTTCTGGATGAACATGCCAGCAAGGTTGTGTTGATGGGGGAGTTGTCCCTTCACGGGGACGTGAAGCCGACCCATGGTGCGGTGGTGGCTGCGTGTGTCGCTCAACGCGAGGGGGTGGTTGCTCTCGTCCCGCCGGGTTCGAGTGTGCCGTCAAGCGTGGTGGGTGTGACGCGCACGGTTGACAGTCTCCTCCACGCGGTCGATGTGGTCCGGGGCAGAGCCGAGGCCCATGCGTGTGAGGCTTCCCCGGTGGATGGCGGTGGTGGGGTCGATCTCGCCGAGGTACGGGGGCAACCAGCAGCGCGGCGATCACTCGAGATTGCAGCGGCGGGTGGACATCACATGCTGATGATCGGCCCGCCGGGAGCGGGAAAGTCGATGCTCGCCTCCTGTCTCCCCGGACTCCTTCCCCGCCTCACCGAGGAGGAGGAACGGGAGGTGGCCCTGGTCGCGGCAGCGACGGGGGCAGAACATGCCAGTCGTCCAGGGACCCCGTTCCGGGCGCCACACCACTCGATCTCGATGGCGGCACTCGTTGGTGGGGGCGCAGGAATCCCGAAACCGGGCGAAGTGACCAGGGCACACCGCGGTGTCCTGTTCCTTGACGAACTCGGCGAGTTTCCACCCTCGGTGCTCGACTCGCTCCGCCAACCGATGGAGGCAGGACACGTGCTCGTCTCACGCCAAGGGGCATCGATCCGCTTCCCGAGTGCGTTTCAGGTGGTTGCGGCATCCAATCCGTGTCCCTGCGGCCATCTGGGGGATCGGAGGACGGCGTGCACTTGTACGGGGGTCCGTCTGGAGCGGTATCGGACCCGTCTGTCGGGACCGTTGCTTGATCGTTTCGATCTGCGGCTCCGGGTCGAGCGTCTCCGCCCCATCGAGATGCAATCACCACCGGGGGAGACCAGCACCATGGTCCGTCAGCGGGTCGTGGCGGCACGGCGACTCCAACGAGACCGCGGACAGCTGAACCGTTCGATGTCAGCGGCAGCGCTTGAACCTCTTGAGGAGCCCTCGGTGAGAACGTTCCTTCTGAGTGAACCTGAAGCTGCACAGCTCACGGCACGTGGATGGGACCGCGTCCGCCGGGTGGCACGAACGATCGCTGACCTCTCCGGATCCACGATGACGGCGGACGTGCACATCAAGGAAGCCATGTCGTTGCGGGGGGATGTCACATG
>CAZULI010000115.1:0-5751 GCA_964621095.1 uncultured Acidimicrobiaceae bacterium
CTGTCCTGCCTTGCGACGGTTCCCCCTTGCAACCTCACCGGCGATGAGGGGGGTGATCGTGACCTGGACAAAGTTGAACACGGAGAACACGGCAGCAAAGACGGCGCCGGCGATCGCAAGGGCCGCCAACGGCGAGGTGCCGAGACGTCCCACCCATGCGGTGTCGACGATGGTGACCAACGGGTCGATCGCAAGCGTCCCGAGTGCCGGGATGGCGAGCGCGGCGATCATGCGATCCCGTGGGTTGCGTCGGAACGAGTCGCGAATTTCCCCAGCCATCATCAAACCGGTGCCGGCGTCTTGTTCGGATACACGCAACGGTCACGCAACGGGCACTCCCAACAGCGTGGCTTCTTTGCGTCACAGATCTCGCGTCCGAACTCGATGAACGGCATGGAGACCTCCGCCCACCGGTTCTTGGGGTAGAGCGCCATCAGATCGGCTTCGACCTTTGTCGGATCGGTGTTCCTGGTGAGCCCGAGGCGGTGGGTGACCCGCTTGACGTGCGTGTCAACCGCGATGGCAGGGACACCCCACACCTCGGCGAGCAGCACCGAGGCCGTCTTGCGCCCGACGCCACGCAGTTTCACCAGCGTGTCGAGATCCCGCGGGACGTCCCCGTCGAACTTCTCGACGAGATCCGCCGCAAGGGTCATGATGCTCTTCGTCTTCTGGCGGTAGTACCCCGTCGAGTAGATGATCTGTTCGACGTCCTCGGGGTTTGCGTTCGCAAGATCCTCCGGGGTCGGGTATGCGGCAAAAAGAACGGGGGACACCTTGTTGATGTTCTGGTCCGTCGTCTGGGCCGACAGAACCGTGGCCACCAGCAACTGCCACGGTGTCGAGTAGTCGAGCGCGGTGACTGCCTTGGGGTAGCGTTTCAGGAGACGGTTGAGAATGACTCGTGCATTCTGCTTCTCTTCGGCACTCGGACCCGAGCCCTCCGCCATGCAACGTCCTCTCGTCATCTGGTCGGCACGTGCCAACGAACAGATCCTAATTCCGATATGGTTTTCACATGATCCTTGACGAGGAGACGATCGCGTACCTCCGCCGCGAGTACACGGCGTGCTTCGGGTGTGGCTCCGGCAACACCACCGGGCTCCAACTCGACGGGTTCACGGTGGACGGGGCGCAGGTCACGGCACCGTTTCGCCCCGAGCCACGGTTCGCCGGATTCGAAGGGATCGTCCACGGCGGAGTCCTCGCCACCGTGCTTGATGAGATCTCGGCGTGGTCGGCGATGCTGACCGAAGGCGTCCTCGTGCTCACCGCCTCCCTCGACATCCGGTATCACAAGAAGGCAATCGTCGGCGAGCACTTCACCCTTGCCGGAACGGTCACCGAACGCCGCGGCAGGCGACTCTCCATCGAGGGGAAGGTGCTTGCGGGAACCGAGATCGTGGCACACTCCCAGGGCGTGTTCGTCGCTGCCAAGGAGATCCCCCGGGCCGACGCCGTCGTTCGTTGACCGAGACACGGCACGTGTGGTGGTATGCGTCGGTTCTGACCTAATGATGAGGCTGACGCGGTGGCCGTGCAAGAACATGCAGACACCCCGTGATGCCGAGACTGAGACCGGCAACCAGGACGACGAAGATCAAGGCGAGCTCAAGCAACGTGAAAAATGAGGTGTCACAGGTGGCCAGCTTGCCAGCACAGAGTCCCAGACCGGACCCTCCTGTCATCAGGTCGATCAGGGCAATGGCAGGGACGGCGACCACGATGGCCAGGAGCACCATGAGGGCCCCCATGACGATGCGAACGGCAACCATGCGGCAAGGCTACCGACTCGGTACGGATTGCTGAGAAACCACAGCACCGGTACGGTGCGACCATCTGTTGAAAGGGCGCTCGGTAGGAACGATGACATCGCATCCCGGATACCACATCGAGGAGTTCACCCCCGCTGAACTCGAGATCATCAACCGCTACTTCACCAACGCCGACCAACCCGTCTTCGGCATCATCGGGCTCCCAGAAGTCGTCAAGGGGGCCCTGTTCGCCCGCTACAGCCGCTCCCCCAAGTCGGTGCGCCGTCTCTTCCTCGATGAGTTCGTCCTTGACCCTGACACGGGGATCGACGCGATGGCACACCACGACGGTGGTGGTGGACCCATTGGGGTTGACCGTGCCGACCGCCTCTACGACCGCGTGTTCACCCAGTACGGCGACGACTCGGTTGCCCAACTCGGTGGTGCCCATCTCGCCGTCGAGCAGGCATCCAACATCCTGACGAAGGTCCTCGAATGGGGGCGCCTCGCCTCATACCTCGAACAGTCGACCCGGTACATCCTCTACGACAAGAAAGCCGGAGGACGGTTCCGCTACCACACCCCCACGGAGCTGGAAGCGGTCGGACTCACCGAACGGTACGAGCGCGAACTCGACGACGTCTTCACCACCTACAGCGAGATCGTGAGCCGTCTCGTCACCCACTACGAAGCGCTCCACCCGCGTGCCGAGGGTGACTCTGAGTTCGTGTGGCGATCCACGATCCAGGCAAAGGCGTGTGACGACGCCCGTGGTCTGCTTCCTGCATCGACCACCTCGAACGTCGGGATCTTCGCCTCGGGCCAGGCGTATGAGGCACTCCTGTTGCGGATGCAGGCCCACCCGCTCGATGAGGTCCGCTGGTTCGGTGACCAGATGCTCGCCGAGCTGCGCACGATGATCCCGGCGTTCATGAAACGGGTTGACATTCCTGACCGGGGCGGGGCGTGGAGTCGGTATTTCCGCGGCATCGCCGACGAGATGACCGCCCTCGCTGCCCGACTCGACGCGACCCCCCAGCCGGCCCCATCGGTCACCCTCGTCGAGTTCGATCCCGACGGCGAACGGAGGGTGGCGGCCGCAGCGCTCTACGCGTACACCAACCTCCCCGATGTCCAGATCCGGGAGCTGGTCGCCACGATGTCAGAGGCAGAGATCGACGACATCTTTGCGGCGTACATCGGGAACCGCACGAACCGGCGACACAAACCAGGGCGCGGGTTCGAGCAGACGTTCTACCGCTTCGATGTCCTGTGCGACTACGGCATCTTCCGGGACCTCCAGCGCCACCGCATGATGACCCTTGAGTGGCAGCAGCTCTCCCCCGACCACGGGTACGTCACACCGCCGTCGATCGCTGACATCGGCGCCACCAGCGTCTGGGACGCTGCCATGGAGAACGCCGCGGCGCTCCACCAAGACATCGCCAACGCAACCTCACCGGCGGTCGCCCAGTACGTCGTTCCGTTTGCCCACAACATCCGGTTCGTCATGAACCTCAATGCGCGTGAAGCGTTTCACATGCTTGAGCTACGGACCCAGCAGGGCGGGCATCCGGATTACCGGAGGGTGTGTCAGGAGATGCACACCGCGATCAGGGACGTTGCCGGGCACCGTCGGATCGCCGACGCGATGGTGTTCGTCGACCACGAGGAGTACGACCTCGCCCGTCTCGAGACCGAACGGCGGGCGGCGTCAAAGCGTGCTGCGTTGGGCCTCGAGGATCCCGACGTCGAGGCGTAGCGCCCGAGCGGGTCGACTACCCCCCGAGGGGGATCCGAAGCACCAACTCACCATCCTCGACTGCCCACTTGGCCGCGGCGATGAGGGAGTAATCCGTGAAGTCGTGCTCCGCTGACTCGATGAATGCTTGGCGGGCTTCACGTTCAAGGGGCGGGATGCCGCGCTCTCGTACTGCGTTCGCTCGGCGTTGGAACCGCTCGAGAAATTTATCCATGTCAAGTTGTGCCACAGCGCCATCCTTGGTCGACCACAGAGAGCGTAGACATGCTCGGGAGATTCTGGCGATACGCTGACAGGATGCTGACAACGGAGCTCGTGCTCGTCTCCGGCAAGGGCGGAACCGGGAAATCTGCGGTTGCCGCTGGTCTCGCCATCAGTCGGGCCAGGCGGGGCCAGACGGTCCTTGCGATCGATCTCGGCTCAGGACTCGGACTTGGCACCCATCTGCGCTCACGCAACCTTGCCTACACCCCCACCGAGGTGCAGCCCGGTCTGTGGGCGATGGCGATGGAGCGGGCCGCCGCCCTCGATGAGTATCTCAAGACCCAGTTGCACGTCCCCCAAGGGGCACCCACGAAACCGATCACCGCAGCCCTTCACGTCCTCGTTGACACGGCTCCGGGGGTCCGGGAGATCATCTCGATCGGCAAACCCATCTACGAGGTGTGGCGAGGCACCTGGGATGCGGTCATCGTCGACACCCCCTCCCTCGGCCAGTTCCAGAGCTATCTCCGGGCACCCGGGACGATCGCCGAACTGGTCCCAACGGGGCACGTCAAGCGGCAAGCGGCGGCGCTGGGCGAGGTCCTCACCGATCCGTCCCGGACCAAGGTGGTGCTCGTCACAAACCCCGCCGAACTGCCGGTCCTCGAGACGAAGGAGACGATCGACGCCCTGGCGGCCGAAGCGCTCTGTCCTTCCCCCAAGGTCGTGATGAACCGCGTGGTTCCATCGGCAGGGTTCACCGCGAACCAACTCCCCAACCTCCCCGAGGGGTCGCTCAGGGAGGCGGCACAGCATCAGCTTGCGGTTGAGACGTTCCAGAATCGCTGGATGTCCGAGCTCAGGGTGGATGTCTCCCTCCCCTGGCTCATGGGGGTGTTGACCCCCGGTGAGGTCGCGTTCCAGATCGCCGACGAACTGAGCGGACCGTGACCAGGACCCTGATCATCACGGGTGCCGGAGGCGTTGGCAAGACCACCCTTGCTGCCGGGCTTGGGGTGGCGCTGGCACGGCGAGGACACAAAACCCTCGTGCTGACCATCGACCCCGCAAAGCGGCTCGCCGACGCCCTCGGTGTCGGGGCGCTCGGCGATGCGCCGAGCCAGGTGGCCGACGAACCCCGTCTCCACGCTGCCATGCTTGACGTGACCGCCTCGTGGGAGGGGATCATCCACCGCTACGCCGAACCGGCAGTGGCGGACCGGCTGCTCGTGAACCCGTACTTCCGTGCCATGGCGGACCGGTTCCCCGCAGCCCAGTCGTACGCCGCAGCCGAACGCATGGCCGAGTACATCGAGACGGGCCGGTACGACGTGCTCGTTGTCGATACGCCACCCTCGGAAGGAGGCATCGATTTCTTCCTCGCCCCTGCAAGGACCGGGGATCTCATCTCGGGCAAGCTCCTGCGGTGGCTCACGGGGTTGTCGATGCCCGGACGATCAGCGCTGTACCGCTTCACGGCCCGGCCGATGCTGCGGCTCGCCGGGTCGGTCCTCGGTGGTCAGATGCTGTCGGACGTCGCCGATTTCCTGGTGGATCTGCGCACGATGTACGACGGGCTCTCCGTGCGCTCCAAGTCGATCGAGCGGCATCTGCGGGCCGCAGCAACGATCATCGCAACGACGGCCGATCCGACCCCGATCCACGAGACGAGACGGTTCTTCGACGAACTCGCCGGCATCAGGATCACCCCGACGTCAATCCTCTTCAACCGGATGCTCCCCAAGTCGTGGATCGCACCCAACAAACCCACGTCCGCCCATGGGATCAAGGATGCCGCGCTTGCCGCTGCTGCAACCGCAAACCTCGCCACCTGGGCGTCAGAGGCACGCCGACAGAGCGAGACGGCGAGCGAACTGTCGGCCCGCTACGGCCTGCCGGTGTACGAACTCCCGTGGCAGGTCCCCCCACCGGGCACCCTTGACGAACTCGCTGCGCTCGTGGCAGATGTGACCGTACCGGTCGAGTGAGTCACATCACCGAGGTCGGCCCGAAGAGTTCCCGTAACTCGGC
>CAZULI010000116.1:0-5701 GCA_964621095.1 uncultured Acidimicrobiaceae bacterium
ACGCTTGTTCTGGTCATTGCCGTCCTGCTCGCAGCCTTCTCAGGGCTTGCGCTCTACCGGTACCTGACCTCCGTCGAGTCAGGCATTCGTGCCGACATCTCGGAAGTGGTCGTGTACCGGGCGTCAGCGGACATCCCTGCAAGAACCCCCGGTGAGGACGCCAGGGCGTCCATCGTCGAGAGCAGGGCACTGCGTGAGCATGTTGTGTTCGAGGGTTCCACCATCCTCTGTCTCGGCGCCGCTGGTGAGAACGCGTCAAAGGACCCCGCCCAGTACGGCTGTCTCGCGAACCCCTCGGACCTGCTTTCGGTGCTCAACGGACATGTGGCTGCTGGTCCGATCGCCAAGAACCAGCTCATCGCGCTGTCGTCGTTCGTTGACGTCTCCGAGACCGAGCAGATCCTGAGCGAGTCCATCGCCCCTGGCAAGGTTGCGATCTCGATCTCCGTGGACGCTGACAAGTCCTCGGGCGGGTTCATCCGGCCCGGCGATCATGTGAACATCATTGCATCGACGTCGGTCTCACCGTTTGATTACCTGTCGATCATCTCGAACGATGAGCTTCGGAACTTCTTCCTCACCACCCCTGGCCTGGCTGCCGGTGGGACGGCCCCGGACGGGACCGAGGTGGAGTCCGAGGAGGAGGCAGAGGGGAACGGTCTGCTTGCCGCCATGCCATCGTCGTTCGACATCACCCAGACGATCTTCCAGGAGATCCAGGTACTTGCGGTTGGGACCAACACCCGCCCCGCCCCCGAGCCGATCGGTCTCGAACCCGTGGTTGGGGCGACGATCGTTCTCGAGGTGACCCCACAGCAGGCAGAGCGCATCCAGTACGCCGCCACCTACAGCGGTCTCTCGCTCTCCCTGCTGCCATCGAGCGGAACGTACGTGCCGTATGACGCACAACCGGTCGTCGTCGATGACATCTTCGGCCTCCTTGACCGGATCGCCGCTGAGCTGGGGCTGGTGCTCGGTGGCTAACACGGTCCCGGGTGGCACCACACGTTCCATCCTCATTGTTGACACCGACGCAACGGCGGTCGAGCACACGACGAGTCTGCTCAACGGCCACAAGGTGTACCGAGTTCGGAACGTGTCTGACGCCCAGCGCAAGCTTGTGGAGGAGGGGATCGAACTCGCCATCATCGGACCCGGGTTCGCCCACGACGCCGGTGTGGCCGAGGCAGCGCTCCTCCTCGACATCCAGCCGTCGTTGCCCCTCGTCCTCGTCGCCGACGGAACGACGACTGAGATTCTCCGGGCCGCGATCCGGGCCGGGTACCGGGACGTCCTTGACGCCCCGTTGGACGCCGTCAAGGTGGAGACCCTGCTCGGGCACATCGAGCGGAACGAGACGTTTGTCCACTCCGGTGGTGCCGCCAAGACGAAGATCGGCAAGGTCGTCACGATCATGTCGCCCAAGGGTGGTGCCGGCAAGACGATGACGACGGTGAACGTCGCCCTCGCCCTTGCCGAGATGTCGGGAACACCGGAGCGGGTCGTCATCATGGACGCCGATCTTCAGTTCGGCGACGTGTGCATCTCCCTCCAGGTGGAGCCGAAACACACCATTGTTGACGCGGCACGGGACATCGAGAAGCTCGATGAGGCTCTGTTGGGGTCGCTGCTCGCGACCCACCGGTCGGGGATGAAAATCCTCTCGGCACCCCTTGAGCCGTCGCTGGCCGACGAGGTCTCCACGCAGGTGGTCGTCAAGACGCTTGGCATGCTCAAGAGGATGTTCGACTATGTGGTGATCGACACTGCACCGTTCCTCGACGAACCCGTGCTCTCGATTCTCGAACGGTCCGACGTGGTTCTGCTCATCGTTGACATGGATCTCCCTGCGGTGAAGAACGCAAAACTCGCCCTCGAGACCCTCAAGCTGATCAAGTTTCCGTCGGAGAAGATCCGACTCGTGCTCAACCGAGTCAACTCGAAGGCACGCCTCAACATTGATGAGGTGGAGCGCTCGCTCGGGTTGACGGTCCAGGCCGCCATCGTGTCTGACAAGCTCGTACCCCGAGCGGTCAACGAGGGGGAGCCGGTGGTCTCGCTCTATCCGAGGTCCCGCCCGGCAAAGGACCTGCGGGCCGTTGCATCATTGGTGTTTGAAGGGGAGCCGGTTCAGGAAGAGGCAGAGAAATCCTCGGGATGGTTCAAGTAACCACCCCGCGTGACCCGTAACGGAGGCAACGCACCATGAGTCTCGCCGACA
This sequence comes from uncultured Acidimicrobiaceae bacterium, assembly GCA_964621095.1. Lineage (GTDB taxonomy): Bacteria > Actinomycetota > Acidimicrobiia > Spongiisociales > UBA5794 > UBA5794. The sequence continues at coordinate 2,222 of CAZULI010000116.1, forward strand.
GAGTCAAAGCAGCACAAGCGGGTGACGCGTCACCCGAAGCCCCCAGGACCGAGGTCAGGCAGGATCTCCGCCGCCGGCTGCACTACAAGGTGGTCGAGGGTCTCGGACCAACGCTGTACAGCGCGCAGATGTCCGACGCCGAGCTCCGTGTCAGGGTCATGGAGATGCTCGAGTGGGCGCTGGAGCAGGAACCGTCGGTACCCCTGGCAAAGCCCGATCGTCTTGCGCTGCTCCAGGAGATCGCAGACGACGTGCTCGGGTACGGCCCGATCGATCCGTATCTCGCCGATCAGAACGTGACGGAGATCATGGTCAACGGGCCGTACAGCGTGTGGGTTGAGCGGGGCGGGCGCCTCACCAAGACCGACACTCGGTTCGTCGACGCAAACCACCTTGAACGCATCATTGAGAAGATCGTCGGCCAGGTGGGGCGTCGTATTGATGAATCCTCCCCGATGGTTGATGCGAGGCTGGCGGACGGCTCCCGTGTGAACGCCATCATCCACCCCCTCGCCATCGGTGGACCGTACCTCACGATTCGGAAGTTTGCCGTTGATCCGTTCACCGTTGAGGACCTCGTGGAGAACGGAACGATGAGTGAGCAGGTTGCAGGGCTCCTGAAACGCTGTGTCGAGGGGCGACTCAACGTGATCGTCTCGGGTGCCACCGGATCGGGCAAGACGACGCTGCTCAACGTGCTGTCGAACTTCATCCCCGCAGACGAGCGGATCATCACGGTGGAGGACGCTGCTGAGGTCCAGTTGAACCAGACCCACGTGCTCACCCTCGAGTCCCGCCCCGCCAACCTCGAAGGGACCGGGCAGGTGACGATCCGCGACCTCGTGCGAAACACCCTCCGTATGCGCCCTGACCGCATCATCGTTGGTGAGGTTCGGGGTGGGGAGGCCCTCGACATGCTCCAGGCCATGAACACGGGTCACGATGGCTCCTTGACTACCGTCCACTCGAACGCCCCCCGTGACAGCCTTGCGAGGATCGAGACGATGGTGCTCATGGCAGGGATGGACCTACCGGTGCGGGCGATCCGGGAACAGATGGCGTCCGCGCTCGACCTCATCGTGCATGTGCACCGTCTGCGGGACGGTACCCGACGAGTCACCCACGTCACCGAGGTCATCGGGATGGAGAACGACATCATCACCCTGCAGGATCTCATGCTGTTTGACTACGGCATGGGGGTTGACGACAACGGGAGGTTCCGCGGCCACCTCAAGGCAACCGGGATCCGGCCCTCGTTCTCCGACCGCCTGGCGAACCAGGGCGTGCACCTCCCTGCCGAACTCTTCCACCCAGCACAGTTCGCCTCCCGATGAGACGCTTCTTCGCCCTTGCTTGTTCGGCCCTGGTGTTCGCCGCCCCGACCCCGGCCCTGGCCCAGGACGCCGGTGCGGCGTCGTCCTCCTCAGGGTCGACGATGGTGCTTCTTGCAGCCATCTCGGGTGGGTTGGCTGTGTTCCTCATGGTCACCATCCTGTTCGGGTCGGTGAATCTGCGGAGGGAGGCCGCCGTGGGCAACCGCCTCGCCACCTACGGACTGGCCCCGAGCGGCTCGTCGGGGCTGTTCTCCCGGTTCCGGTTCCTCAGGAGGGCTGCCAGCTCCGCCGAGGCGGTTGCCAGGGAGCGGGGCGCCGTCACCAAGATCGAGCGTGCCCTCGAGACGGCTGACCTCCCGCTCAAGGCGGGGGAGGCGATCATCGGCATCATCGCCCTCGCCATCATGGCGGGGGTTGTTGCCCTCGCCGTGACGCAGAACCTGCTGTGGGGGCTTGTGGTGGGTGGCCTCATCGTGGTCGGCGCACTCATGTTCGTGAACCGGGTGGCGGCGAAGGCTCGCAAGCAGTTCGAGAACCAGCTCCCCGATACGCTCAACATGATTGCAACGTCGCTGCGGGCCGGGTACTCGCTGCTCCAAGCCGTCGAAGCGGTCGGGCACGAGGCACCTGAACCGACCCGCAGGGAGTTCGGCCGTGCCATGGCCGAGATTCGTCTCGGGAAGGACATGGACAGCGCGCTCCAGGGCATCGTCAGCCGGATGGGGTCACAGGACTTCGATTGGACCGTCATGGCGATCAACATCCAACGGGAGGTCGGTGGGAACCTCGCCGAGGTGCTCCAGACCACGGCAGAAACCATGCAGCATCGCACCCGTCTGCGGGGTGAGATGAAGGCACTCACCGCCGAGGGTCGCATCTCGGGGATCGTCATCGGCATCCTTCCCATTGCGCTGTTCATGTTCATCTCGGTGAGCAATCCGGACTACCTCAAGCCGCTGCTTGGGAACCCGATCGGGGTCGCGGTCCTCGCAGGGGGCGGCGTGTTCATGCTCATCGGGTTCTGGTGGATGCAGAAGATCGTCAAGGTGGATATCTGATGAGCAGTCTCGCCCTTGTTGTCATCTCGGTCTCGATCACGGTCGCGTGTGCGGTCTGGTACGTGGGCCTCGGGGTCGTCCGGTCCCAGCAGAACTCCTCCAAGACCCGCCTGGCATCCCTCAACACCCGCCAGGACCGGCTTGAACTCGACTTCTCCCAGCGTGCGCTCGCACCCGTGATGACGAGCGTCGGCCGGTTTGCGCTTCGGTTCACGCCAACGGGGTGGGTCGCCAGGGCGCAGAAGAAGATCGTTTGGGCCGGCTGGTCCCAGAAGATGGACGGCAACACGTGGGCGGCGATTCGCCTCCTGGCGGCGATCATTGGTGTTGTGTTGGTGTTGGTGTTGGTGCCGATGGTCTCGGGGGGCACGACGAAGCTCGCGGTTGGCGGCCTCCTCCTCTTCATGGGGTTCTTCGGTCCGGAAGCCTCCCTCACCCGGGCGATCGACGACCGTCGCAAGGCGATGGACCGCCAGCTCCCCGACATCATCGATCTGCTCGTGATCTCGGTGGAGGCAGGGCTCGGGTTCGAGGCGGCGATGGCGCGGGTGGTCGAGACCGTTCCAGGGGAGCTGGCGGAGGAGTTCCAGTGGATGCTGGCAGAGACCCGGATCGGGGTGGCCCGTAGCACGGCGCTCCGGAACATGGCGGAGCGCACCGACGTCGACAGTCTCAGCTCGTTCATCCTCGCCCTCATCCAGGCCGATCAGTTCGGTGTCTCGATCTCCCGGATCCTCCGGGTCCAGGCCGAGGAGATGCGGGTGCGACGCCGCCAGCGGATCCAGGAGAAGGCGTTTGCGGCGCCGGTGAAGATGGTGTTCCCGATGCTGTTCTGCATCTTCCCCTCGATCTTCATCGTCATCCTCGGCCCAGCCGTGATGAACATCAGGGCCAACCTGTAGGAGCAGGCTCTTCGGGGGAGGGTGTGGGAGCCTGACCCATCGCCACAGCCGGCGTCTCCGATGCGGTGCTCCATCCTGCTACAGATCTCCGTGAGCATCCGTGCCTGCCACTCATCTCCGTGAGCGTCCATGTTCCTGGCAGCGCTGAACGCTGGCGGCGGCTTCGCAGGGCACACCGATTGGCGG
>CAZULI010000117.1:0-316 GCA_964621095.1 uncultured Acidimicrobiaceae bacterium
CTTGGGGTGATCGCCGCCGATCCGTTCGTCGAACTCGACCGGGAAGGAGTGGGCGCCCTTGTTGCCATGGCGACGAAAGCGGCCAGGGAGGCAAACCCCGACATCCACATCGGCGTCTGTGGGGAGCACGGTGGAAACCCGCCTTCGGTCGAGTTCTTTGCACAGGTCGGGCTTGACTATGTGTCGTGCTCCCCGTTCCGGGTACCCCTTGCACGACTCGCAACCGCCCAGGTAGCGCGCTGAGCGGTGACCACGGTCCCGATCGGGGGTCGGGGCGGTGCCGGCGACGCCGATCGGGGGTCGGGGCGTCGGGTCA
>CAZULI010000117.1:326-5652 GCA_964621095.1 uncultured Acidimicrobiaceae bacterium
TGAAGGGGTCGATGCAACGATGGCACGGTCGGAGTTGAGGGCGACACTCCATCATCTCTCGATCCCCATGCGAAGCAGTTTTCGCAACGCACAGATCACCATTGGAGCCCGATCCGTCGGTCTCGTCGAGGTGACGGTCGACGGTCTCTCGGGATGGGGGGAGGCGTCCCCATACCCGGGACAGGACGAACCGATGGAGGACCTCGTCGCCGGTGTGGCGTCCGGCTCTGCCTCTCCTGTCCTGGCGGCCGGTCTCTCCCAGGCCCGTGCGGATCTTGATGCCCGGATCCGTGGTGAGTCCCTTGGGGTGAGTGTGGGGTCGACCCGCGCCCAGCTTCCCATGTCGATCGCGGTCAGTCTCGAACTCGACCCGGTCGACGTCGTACGAAACGCGACCGGTCATCATGTGAACCGGTTCAAGGTGAAAGTGGCACCGGGCGAGATTGATCATGTGATCCAGATCCGGGAGAACCACCCCGAGTGTCTGCTGGGGGTTGATGCCAACGGTTCATTTGATGCGGACACCATCGGCGAGATGGCGCGTCTGGCACCGCTTGATCTTCTCTACATCGAACAACCCTGTGACCTCACCGATGAACGTACACTCGGCCGCCTGAAAGAGGCCGTCGATGTTCCCGTGCTGGCTGATGAGTCCGTGCGGTCGGCGTCGGATGCGGCAGAACACCTGGTTTCCGGACTGATTGATGGGGTCGTTGTCAAACCCGGACGCCTCGGCTGGGAGGGGGCCCTCGAGACGATTGGGGTCGCTGAGGCGCTCGGCAAGCGGTGGAGAGCGTCAGGGATGCTGGAGTCGGGGATCGGCAGGGCGTTCACCAACCTGCTCGCCGCAAAACCAACGGCGTTCGTCTCCGACGTCGCTCCCGGCAACTGGTACCTGGAGAAGGACCTTGTCACCCACTCCGTCATCGATGGGGAACTTGTGGTGCCAACGGGTGCCGGAATCGGGGTCGACCCTGACCCCGCAGTCATGGAGCGGTACTTCGTCGGTCGGTACGATCTGACCAGCCTGGTCACGCAACGGGGAGACCGAGACCTCGGCTGATGATGAGGCGCTGGATCTCAGACGTGCCTTCACCGATCTCAAGCACCTTGGCGTCACGGTATTGGCGTGACACGAGGGTCTCATCCATGAACCCTGCCCCACCGAAGATCTGGGTGGCGTCCCGGGTGGCGCTGACGGCAGCCTCGGACGCAAACAGCTTCGCCATCGCTGCCTCCTGCTTGAACGGTCTGCCCTGATCCTTGAGCCATGCGGCCTTGTGGACGAGGAGCCTGGCCGCTTCGGTCTTCACCTCCATGTCGGCGCACTTGAACGCGACCGCTTGATACGACCCGATGGGCCGTCCCATCGCCTGTCGCTCCTTCGCGTAGGCAACGGACTCCTCAAGACAGCACTGGAGGACGCCGACCGCCATGGCGCCGATGGCGATCCTGCCATCATCAAGGGTTGAGAGGAACTGATGGAACCCCCGACCGCGCTCACCGAGGAGGTTGGTCAACGGGACCCGACAGTCCTCAAAGACGAGTCCGTGGGTGTCCGACGCCCGCCACCCCATCTTGCGGTACGCCGGTTCCACGGTGAACCCGGGGGTTCCTGTTGGGACAACGATCGCTGAGATCTCGTTCTCACCGGTCCGGGCGGTGATCGTCACAAGGGAGGTGATGTCGGTGCCCGAGTTCGTGATGAACGCCTTGGCCCCGTTGATCACCCACTCGTCACCGTCCTGAACGGCCCGGGTCTGGGTCGCCGCCGCGTCCGATCCGGCACCTGGCTCGGTCAGACCGAACCCGGCCAGGGTACGTCCCGCTACGAGGTCGGGAAGCCACCGTTCCTTGAGTTCCTCCGAGCCGAACTCATGGATCGGGTTGATGCCGAGACTGACCCCGGCTTCAAGGGTGATCGCCATTGACTGGTCGACCCGTGCGAGTTCCTCGATGGCGATGCACAGACTCGTGAAGTCGGCGCCTGCTCCACCCCAACGCTCGTCGGCGGTGATACCGAACAGGCCGAGTTCCCCCATGGCACGGACCACATCGACGGGAAAGTGGTGATCCCGATCCCAGTCGGCTGCATACGGGGCTATCTGGGACTCTGCGAACCCCCTGACCATGGCACGAAGAGCCTGATGCTCATCACTGAAGGCAAACTGCATGCGCGGCTCCTTGGGGAGTGACCAGTTCTGGCAATGATACGTCCGAGACGCCAGCAGCGGTCGGGTGGTGGGGCGCCGTATCCTCCTCGTCATGAGGCAGAGGCTCTGGATTCTCGATGTGCTGGTCGTGGTTTCGTTTGCCGTCATCGGCCGTGACACCCACGGGTTCAGCTCCGATTGGGAGGAGGTCGCCCGGATATCGGCGCCGTTCCTCATCGCGCTCATCATCGGATTCATCGTCACAAGGGTGTGGAGCTCCTTCACCAACCCGCTCGTGGGCCTCGTGTTGGGGAGCGTCACGTTGGTGGTGGGGATGTTGCTCCGCAGGTTCGTGTTCGACGACGGGACGGCGCCCGTGTTCGTGTGGGTTGCCGCGGGGTGGTTCATCGGGGTGATGGTTGCCTGGCGTCTCATCGCCATCGGAGTGCGGTACCTCAGAACTCGGTGATCCGGCGATCCGTCTGGTGATCGACGCTGGTCAGAACTGCCACCACACCGGTACGAGGAAGACCGATGCCACCATGAACAGGGCAAGCATCGGTAGCCCAAGCTTCCAGTAATCGGAGAACTTGTACCCCCCGGGTCCCATCACCATCAGGTTCGCCGCGGTCGCGACGGGTGTCAGGAACGCTGCTGCTGCGGCGACGGTGACACTCATGAGGACCGGTCTGACGGAGATCCCCATCTCATGGGCGGCACTCACCGCGATGGGGATCACGATCAACGCGGTCGCGGTGTTGGAGATGAGCTGACCGAGCACGGCGGTGAGGACGAACAGGACCGCCAGGAGTGCGTACGGACCGAGATCACCGACCATGCGGATGACGAGGTCCGAGATCGCCTCAGCGGCACCGCTCTCGAACACCGCGACCGACAACGGGATCATCCCCCCGACGAGGACGATCGTTGTCCATGAAATGGCGCGGTACGCCTGTGGCACGGTGACGACGCGAAGGAGGATGAGAGACCCAGCCGCAAGGAGCGCGGCTCCGGCAGCAGGGATGACCCCGGTCACGAGCAGGACGACCATTCCCACGAGCACGGCAAGGGTCCTCCACGCCCCCGGTCCGAACGGAAGCGCCTGGCGGCGGATGGTGCCGGGGGAGTCCACCACGAGGACGTCAGGGTCCCGTTCGATTCTCGTCTCAAGGGAGTCCCACGTCCCTTGGATCAGCATCGTGTCGCCGACCTCAACGACGATCGGGTACTCGTCAAGGGTCAGTCCCTGGCGTTGAACCGCCAGAATCACGAACTCCCCTGAATCGGTCAGCATTCCGGGGAACACCTCCGATCCGACAAGGCCCGACCTCGGAGGGATCACCGTCTCAACGACACCAAGGACGCTGGTGTACACGTTGTGCTTGGCACCAAACCCTCCTCTGCGTCGATCCAACCCGTACTGCACACCCATCGCATGGAGTCCCTCGCTTGACCCCCTTGCGACGATCACGTCCCCGGTCTGCATGACCGCTGTGTCACTGAGGGTGTCGGAGTCTCGTTGTACCCCGATCACGGTCACGTCGGGGAACTCCGCCATCTCGATTCCGCCCACCGCCATGCCGGTGAGCAAGGAGGTCTCCGTCAGACCGAAGCGCGCAACCCAGTCCCCTCCCGAGTACTGATCCACCAGGGTCAAGGCGTGGTCCGAGAGATCCTTCGGCACCGACACCGCGTGACGGTCGGGGAGGAGTCGCTTCCCGAAGAGCACGACGATCGCCGTGGCTGCAACGACCACAGGGATACCGATGAGCGCAAAGGAGAAGTATCCGAACCCGGATTCACCTGCGTCGATGGCGGCATCCGACACGAGGATGTGGATGGGTGTCCCAGTCAGCAGGAGAAGGGAACCGGCATGGGCGCCAAAGGCGAGCGGCATCAGGAGCTGAGACGGCGCCTGCTGAAATCGCAGCGCGATGATGACCACCATGGGAACAAGCGCCGCCACCGCACCATTGACCGATACGAACGCCGTGAGCAGGGCCACGAGCAACATCATGAGGATGATGAGACGGGTCCGACTCTGGCCCGCAGCGGCGACCAACTTCTGCCCGGCCCACATCGGGATACCCGTCGAATCGATCCCCTCGGCAACCACGAACAGCGCAGCGATGAAGATCACGACGGAGTCACCAAACCCCGAGATGGACTGCTCGAAGGTGAGCACCCCCGTGGCGGCGAGAACGAGCGCTCCGCCGATCGCAACGATCTCCACGGGGAGCCGATCCCAGACGAACAGAATCACGGTCACGGCCAGCACCGTGAACACGATCGCCATGTCAGACATCAGCAACCTCCGGTTGCTGTACCCACCGGTCTAAAGGTTCACGGGTGAGCCGGGTCCGAGCGGAATGCCGAGCAGGAACCACGCCGTGAACAGCACCAGCCACACCGCAAGCAGTCCGATCACGTACGGGATCATCAAGGCCACGATCGTGCCGATGCCGGCGTCACGGTTGTACCGCTTGGCAACCACCACGATGAATGGGAGGTACACCATCAGCGGTGTGATCACGTTGGTGGGGGAGTCACCAATCCGGTACGCCGCAAGGACGGTCTGGGGTGCGACGCCGAGTCTTGCAAAGATGGGGATGAACACCGGACCGAAGATTGCCCACTTCGGGACGACGCCGGGGATGATGAGGTTCAGCAGAACGATCACGAGAATCAGGGCGATGAGTAGGGGAAGTGTCCCGATGTCTGCCCGCTCAAGAAGCTGCGCCAGCTCGAAGGCGGCGATGCGAGGCAGGTTCGTGTAATTGAAGTACGCGATGAACTGGGCGATCATGATCAACATGAAGACCAGCCCCGCCAGTCCGGCGAGGGTCTTGACGATGCCGTTGATCACGTCGTCGCTCCCCGAAATGGTTTTCGCCCCTATGCCGTAGAAGATGCCACAGACGAGAAAGATCAAGGTGATCAAGAAGATCAGACTTGCCATGAACGGGGTCGCACCGATGATTGCTCCGGTGGTCGCATCACGAAGGGGAGCTCCTGGCGGGAACGTCAGCACGCAGATGGCTCCGACAACGATCAGAAGACCGTACATCGAGAACCGTAGGCCCCGCTTTTCGGCCTCTGCCCCTCCTTCGGGACCCTCTTCGTTGTCACCCGAAACCCAGGCCGGGTCGCCCTTTGATGGGTCATAGGTACCG
>CAZULI010000118.1:0-5557 GCA_964621095.1 uncultured Acidimicrobiaceae bacterium
CTGACGCCCATACCGCGGCACCCACGGTCGGGTCCGTGATCCTTGCCGCCATCCTCCTGAAACTCGGAACCTACGGCTTTGTCCGGATCGCCCTTCCGATCCTGCCGAACGAGGCCGAGCGGTGGGCGTGGTTCATCGGGTTGTTGGCGGTGATCGGCATCATCTACGGATCGCTTGCCTGTCTCGCCCAGACCGATTTCAAACGGCTCATCGCGTACTCCTCGGTTGGTCACATGGGGTTCGTGATGCTCGGGATTGCGACCCTCACCGATGTGGGCATCAACGCCGCCATCATCGGCATGATCGCCCACGGTCTCATCACGGGTCTGTTGTTCTTCATCGCAGGATCGATGGCACACCAGTACCACACGAGGGACATGCGTCGTCTCGGTGGACAGATGCTCCTCATGCCCCAGATGGGCGTCGTGTTCGGGTTTGCCGCCATGGCGTCCCTCGGTCTGCCGTCCCTCGCAGGGTTCTGGGGGGAGTTCATGGCGCTCATGGCGTCGTTCCAGCCGCTTGCATCGCTCAACGCCGACGGGTTGTTCCGCGGCTTCATGGTGGTCGGAGCCCTTGGTACGGTTCTCACCGCCGGGTACATGCTCTACATGCTGCGTGAGGTCAACTTCGGGGAACCCCAGGAGGAGTGGCTCGACAAGTCGTTCCACGACGTTGACGTGTACGAGTGGCTGTCGTGGGCTCCGCTCGTGATCGGGACGATCGCCATCGGTGTCTTCCCCAAGCTTGTGTTTGGTGCCACCAACGACGCGGTGATCGGCCTCGTCGAGAAGGCCTTCGGGGGCTGAGTTGGACTCGATCGACTACCACGCGCTTCTTCCAGCGATCATCCTCGCAGTCACCGTGATTGCGACGATCGGGGTCGATCTGATCACGCGCCGGAAATCTTGGACGGCGATCACCGCCATGGTCGGCATGTTCGCAGCGCTGGTCCCGGTTCTGACGCTTGCGTTCTGTGACAGCCTCGAGTTCTGCACCTCAAGCGGCGCCAGCCGGGCCGTCTTCGGTGGCTCCTACGTCGTCGATGGGTACGCCCTGGTGCTCCAAGGGGTGTTCATCTTCGCCGGGTTCATCGTGGTGCTGTTGTCGATCGGGTATCTCGAGACCGACCGCTACTACGAGGGAGAGTTCTACTTCCTGCTGGTGTCGGCGGTTCTTGGTGGCGTTGTGATGGCGTCCTCCCGGGACTTCCTCACGATGATCGTCGGCCTTGAGATCGTCTCTGGCACAGGGTTCCTCCTCGCAGGGTGGAGGAAGGGTGACCCGAGATCCAATGAGGCATCGCTCAAGTTCTTCATCACCGGCATCCTCGCCCTCGCCTTGATGCTCTTTGGGGTGTCGCTCCTGTACGGCGTCGTCGGGTCCCAGTTGTTTATCGACATCGCACAGGCTGCCCAGGGGTCCCAGGACGTTGCCTTGTTCAACCTTGGCGTGATCTTTGTGCTCCTCGGGTTCACGTTCAAGGTCTCGGCGGTGCCGTTCCATTTCTGGACACCTGATGTGTACGAAGGCTCCCCGACCCCCGTGACCGCGTGGCTGTCGGTTGGATCCAAGGCGGCTGGGTTCGTCGGGCTGCTCACCGTCTGCTACCTCGCACTGCCGGGTATGACCGAACTGTGGGGGCCGGTCGTGTGGCTCGTGTCGGTCCTGTCGATGACGGTTGGAAACATCGTCGCCGTCAAACAGACCAACGTGATTCGTCTCCTCGGGTTCTCCTCCATCGCCCAGGCAGGGTTCATGCTGTCGCCGTTCGGCGCCGCAGCAGCAACCGGTGCCGACCTTGGCGCGACGTTCTCGGCAACGGTCACCTACCTGGTGATCTTCGCCGTGATGAACCTGGGAGCGTTCGGTATCGCCATCGTCATCGGGTCACGGGTCGGGTCGTACGATCTCAAGGATTGGGGTGGCCTCAGCCACCACGCTCCGGCGGTTGCGCTGACCCTCGCAATCATGTTCATGTCCCTGGCTGGGATTCCGCCGCTTGCGGGCTGGTACGCCAAGTTCGCCATGTTCAACGCCACGATCGGCGTTGGCAGTTGGTGGGGGTACTCCATCGCGATCATTGCCGCACTCAACGCGGTGATCGCGTTCGTGTACTACGCCAAGGTCGTGGTGGCGGCGTTCTTCTCGCCGGTGCCGGACAACATTGATGCTGCTGCCCTTGAGGGAGCCAAGACTCCTGGTCCGATCGGGTTCGCGCTGGGTGTTCTCACGGCTGGGGTGATCGTCCTTGGTGCTTTCCCTGGGCTCGCCGCCAACCTTGGCAACTTCAGCTCCGAGGTCCTTGCCGCAATCGGCTTGTAGCCAACACCTGCCAACCTATCGAGTGCAGCATCGGTAAGGTCGTGCCATGGGATACGTGGACTCGCTTGACGCACTTGCGAATGCGCTGGCCGGGCATGGGTACATCGCGGAGAGAGGGCTGACGGTCGCGATCCACCTCGCCATGGAGATGGGGCGCCCGCTGTTTGTCGAGGGGGAGCCAGGCGTCGGCAAGACCGAGATCGCCAAGGTGCTTGCGGCGATCACGGGTGGTGAGCTGATCAGGCTCCAGTGCTACGAAGGTCTCGATGCGTCCCATGCGATCTACGAGTGGGACTACGCAAAACAGATGCTTGCGATCCGGATGCTTGAGGCCAAGGGGGAGGAGATCGAGCCGGCCGACATCATGAGCGACCAGTACCTGATCGCCCGCCCGCTGCTGCAAGCCATCCGCCGCTCCGCCATGGACCAGCCGACCGTCCTGCTCATCGACGAGCTCGACCGGGCCGACGAGGAGTTCGAGGCGTACCTCCTTGAGATCCTGGCAGAGTTCCAGATCACCATCCCCGAGATCGGCACGGTGAAAGCCGAGACTCCTCCAGTGGTCATCATCACCTCGAACCGGACGCGCGAGATCCACGACGCCGTCAAACGGCGGTGCATCTATCACTGGATCGAGTACCCGAGCGTTGAACGAGAGATCGAGATCCTGCGAGCGAAGGTTCCCGACATCGGCGATGCCCTGTCACGACAGCTTGCCGAGGCAATGGCGAAGTTGCGCAACCTGGACCTGTTCAAACCGCCTGGCGTTGCCGAGACGATCGACTGGGCAAAGGCGCTCGCGATTCTGGGTGAACAGCACCTCTCGCCACAGGTGGTGGACGCGACCCTTGGGGTCGTCGTCAAGTATGAGGAGGATCTCGACACCGTACGAACCGTGGGTGTCGAGAGGATTGCATGACAACGGGCGACATTGCCGTTGGCAACCTCGTTGCTTTCACCCGATCCCTTCGCGACGCCGGGTTCGCCGTGACGCCAAGCACGACTCGGGACCTCACCGAAGCAGCACGCATCGTGGGGATGCATGATGGACGTGACGTTCGGGCTGCGTTTGGTGCCGTGGTCGTGGCGCGGCATGGGCAACTTCCCCGCTTCAACGAGATCTTTGATCAGTTCTTCTCGGGGGAGGTCTCGTACCTCATCGGGGGGATGGTCGACGAGTCCGGACCATCCAACGAGGAGATCCGATCGTTCCGTATCCCGATTGCGTCCGTGCCCCAACCGGACGTCGACGACGATGCGGTCACGCACCCCTCCATGGTTGGGGGGTCGTACACCGAGCGGCTGATGGATGTTGACTTTGCCGACCTCAGCCCTGAGGACGCTGCAGCGATGTCGGCGTTGCTCGCATCCATGGTGTGGAGCCCTCTGCCGTACCGGTCGCGGCGGTGGATGGCGGCGCACGCAGGTCCCGTCCCCGACATGCGACGGACCCTGCGAGCCATGGCAGGACCCAAGGGTGACCTCGTCCCGCTGTCGTTCTCCCGACCGAGACCAAAGCAGCGGCCCCTCATCGTGCTGGCGGACATCTCGGGGTCCATGGAACGGTACGCAGAGATGCTGCTCCACTTCGTCCACGGCGCCCAACACCGGTTTGCGTCGGTCGAGTCATTTGTTTTCGCGACCCGGTTGACCCGCATCACCCGCCAGCTCCGGCGGCGCAACGCCAGCGATGCGTTGTCCGCGGTCTCCGGTGTCGTGCGCGACTGGTCAGGAGGAACCCGTATCGGGGAGGCCGTTGGTGCATACAACAAGGAGTGGGCCCGCAGGGTCGGCACCAGCGGCTCGACGGTGCTCATCATCTCCGACGGTTGGGAAACCGGCGATCCTTCGGTGCTTATGATGGAGATGCGACGCCTGGCACGATCGGTGCATCGGGTGATCTGGCTCAATCCACTTGCAGGTCGTGAAGGTTTTGCACCCGAGGCGAGGGGGATGGCAGCGGCCCTGCCCTTCGTCGACGAGTTGGTGGCGGGTGGAACTGCCCGTAATCTGATCGAACTGGTCGATCTGTTGCAGTCGGATCGGAGCGACCGAAGGAGTGTCGGAGTCACATGAGAGAGATCCTTGAAGTCAGGGACCGATGGGTCAACGAGGGCAAGGCGGTCGCCGTTGCGACGGTCATCTCGGTCAAGGGGTCAGCACCCCGGGGTGTCGGAGCCAAGATGCTCATCTCCTCAGAGGGGGAGATGGAAGGCTCCGTCAGCGGTGGGTGTGTCGAGAACGATGTCCGTGAGCACGCCGCTCAGGTCTTTGCGACCAAGACACCACGTCTGGTGACGTACGGCATCGCCGACGACGATGCGTTCGAGGTCGGGTTGACGTGTGGCGGCACGATCGAAGTGTTCATCGCACCATGGTGAACCCCGTTGTCGACGCCGTCGCAGAGCTGAAGGACACCGAGCGGCTCGGAGCGATGATCACGGTGATTGACGGGCCCGACATGGGGGCCGCCGTCGTCATCGATCGGGACCGGGGTTCCATGACCGGGGACCTTCCGACGTGGTGTGACGACGCCGTGTGCGCCGACGCCAACGACCTCATGGACCGTGAGGAGAGCAGAGCACTTGTCTACGGGGAGCGCCGAATCTTCATCGATGTCATTGCACCCTCCCCGTTGATGCTGATCTTCGGGGCTGCGCACGTCGCCCAACCGGTGTCCCTGTTTGCTCGTGAACTCGGGTTCCGGGTTGTGGTGGCTGATGCCCGTCCAGCATGGGCGACCAAGGAGCGGTTCCCGCACGTCGACGACCTGATCGTTGGATGGCCCGACGAGGTGTTCTCCCGGTTCGTCCCCGACCGCCGAACGTACGTCGTCCTTCTGAGCCACGACGCCAGGTTTGAGATCCCTGTCCTTGATGCGATCCACGGCAAGCCGGTGCGGTATCTGGGTGCCATGGGGTCACGGCGCACCCACGGCCTGCGACTCGAGCGACTGAGAGAGGCTGGTTGGAGCGAGGAGGAGCTGGCAGCCATCCATGGCCCGATCGGTCTCAATCTGAAGGCTCAGACACCGGCGGAGACCGCCATCTCCATCCTTGCCGAGATCATTCAGGTCCGGTACGGTGGTTCGGGGTCGCCTGCGCCTCTGAAGGGTTCGGATGTGGCGATCCACTAGAGCAGCACTGAGCATCCTTGTGGGGCATGACGGGTGAGTTGAATCGAGGGTCTGGCATGAACATCAATGAACACTTCACGGTTGAACGAACCATCGACG
>CAZULI010000119.1:0-5552 GCA_964621095.1 uncultured Acidimicrobiaceae bacterium
ATCTTTCTCGCCACCGATCTGAGCGATGGACCCCGTGCTCCCGAAGGGGCGGAGGAGCAGGCGTCGACGGTGAGAAGGCTGCCGTTTCACGAAGCGGTCGCCCTCGTCGTTTCGGGAGAACTCACCGATGCCAAGACGATTGCAGGCATCATGGTCGCCGATGCACACCGACGAGCTACCTGAGCACGCACACGACTTCCTGGCGTCCCTCCGGGCAGAACGCGGGTTGGCCGTCAACACCGTCGTGGCGTATCGACGCGACCTCGCCCAGTACGCCGCCACGATTGGCGGTACCAAGACCCCTCCCGACACCGACATGGTGGTGGCGCATCTCGCGTCCCTTCGTGAGCGGGGCCTGACGGACGCCTCCGTCGCCCGCAAGTTTGCCGCCATCAAGGCGTATCACCGGTTTCTCGTGATCGAGGGGATCCGAAGCGATGATCCAACCGCCACCATTGGTGCCCCGACACGACCGTCATCGATCCCCAAAGCGCTCAGCATCGACGAGGTCGAACGGGTCCTCGAAAGTCCGGATTCGGACACAGCCACCGGTATCAGGGACCGCTCGGTCCTGGAGTTTCTCTACGCCACGGGGTGCCGGGTGTCAGAGCTGATCAATACGGACCTCCACGACGTCGATCTCGAAACCAGGACGGTGATCGTGACGGGGAAAGGCAACAAGCAGCGGATGGTCCCCATTGGCAGGTACGCACTGGACGCAATGGAACGGTGGCTTCCGATCCGGAGCGAGTTCCGGGTGCCGGGTCGTGACCCTGGGGCGTTGTTCCTCTCCACGCGTGGCAACCGCCTCTCACGACAAGCCGTGTGGAGAATCGTCCGTTCCCACGGCGTGGCTGCCGGCATCGACCCCACACGGCTGTCCCCCCACGTCCTTCGGCACTCGGCGGCAACGCACATGGTCGAAGGTGGCGCCGATCTGCGCACGGTCCAGGAACTGCTCGGTCATGCGAGTCTGTCAACCACCCAGATCTACACGAAGGTGTCCCCCGAGCACCTCCGGGAAGTGATCATCACGAGTCACCCGCGGGGTGTCTGAACCCGCTTCATGCGTCCGGGACGGTACTCTGGTCGGGGATGACACCCGGTCAGGATCACGAGGGGATGATGACAGACGTCAATCTGGATAAAGCACGCAGGAGGCTCGAGGAAGATCGAGCTGCTCTCGTGAAACAGCTCAAGGAACTCGGCGCGAATGAGCGTGGGGACCTCACCGGAGAGATCGAGTACAGCGAAGCGTTTGCGGATGCGGGTGCTGCCACGGGTGAGCTCAACGAGACCCTTGCCATCATCAGCAACCTCAAGACGGAGCTCGGCGATGTCGACTCCGCTCTGGCGAAGTTGGAGGCAGGCACCTACGGCATCTGCGAGGACTGTGGCAAACAGATCGACGCCGCACGTCTTGAGTTCAGACCGAACTCCATTCGATGCGTGACGTGCAAGGCCGCAGCTTCCTGACCCTGTGATCCATCTGATCAAACGCTTCTTCGGACATCTGAGAGCCGAACCGCTCCGGAGGGACGAAGTTGATGAGGTCTCGCGGTTACTCTCAGGACCACTCGCTGATCTGTTCTGGGGCATGGGGGTGGCGGATCAACGGCACGCGTTCGAGGTGTATCGGCGGACCGGAAGCGACCCGCAACTCGCCGAAACAGCGCTACTCCACGACGTGGGCAAAACCGATGCACCTCGGGGATCCGTCTCCCGCGCCGTCGTCACGGTGCTGGTGGCGTGTCGCATACCGGTCTTCGGGTCATGGGCGGTCTACCGGGATCACGCCCGTATCGGAGCTGACATGCTCACGGGAGCTGGTGCATCAACGTTCACCGTGGCGTTCACCCGAACCCACCCCGGGGTTCCGTTACCCGGCGTGGATGCCGATGCCTGGGAGCGCCTCGCAGCAGCCGATCGGGTGTGAGCCCCGTGTGCCACGGCCCCAACGAGGTGAAACACATGGTCAATGGATGGAACCGCAATACCATGACGCCCAATGTCGTTTCAAGTCAAGACGCGGGTGTTCGAGGGACCCCTCGATCTCCTGCTCCAACTCATCACGTCGCATCAGCTCGCCATCACTGAACTGAGCCTGCTCGCCATTGTCAATGAGTACGTGGCGTACGTCGACGAGTTGCACGAGCTCGACATCGAGATGGCAAGCGAGTTCCTCCTGATCGCATCCACGCTCATCCAGATCAAGGCGCGCCATCTCCTCCCTGATGATGAACCCTTTGACCTCGACGAGGAACTGGCGCTCGTCGAAGAACGCGACCGCCTCCTTGCCCGGCTGCTCGCTGCGTTGACGTTCAAGGACGTGGCAGCCGTTCTCCGACACCGCCTGACGACGTTCGAACGGTTCCTGCCCCGCAGCGTGGGCCTGGAAGGCATTGGATCGGGGATCCCACAGGACGTGACCATCCCAACCGATCTTGCAGGGTTGGCACTGATCGCGCAACGGGTGTTCTCCACGCCGATCGAAGATCCAGACGTCGGCCATCTCCAGTTTGATCTCCCCTCGGTGCAGGACGCCATGGTTGATCTGCAGGGTCGCATGGCGTCGATCATCACGGCCGAGTTCGATGACCTCGTGACCCACTGCACGCAGAACGCCGAAGTGGTGGCGTACTTCCTTGCCCTCCTGGAACTGGCTCGGTGGGGGATTGTCCGCATCAGTCAGGAGGAAGCGTCACCCATCATCGACATCCGGTACGACCGGACCGCAGCCGAACGCCGGTTTGACGCCGTTCTTGGCAGGGAGGATGGTTCGTGAACGACGTTGCACGCATCATCGAGGCGATCCTGTTCGTTACTGAGGAACCGGTGTCGGCCGAGGAACTTGCCGCCGTGGCCGGAGTGCCTCCTGCCGAGGTGCAGGACGCCCTCGTGGAACTCGGGGACGAACTGGCCGCTCACCACGGTCTTGTGCTGCGCAACGTTGCGGGGGGATGGCGCCTGTACACCGATGCTGAGCTTCACCGGTATCTTGAGGCGTACGCCACCTCGGATGGGGCCCGCAAGCTGACCAACGCCTCAATGGAGGCCTTGGCGGTGGTTGCGTACAAACAACCGGTGTCGAGGGGGCAGGTCACCGAGATCAGGGGGGTCGACTCGGATCACGCCCTCAAGAACCTGGAGCGGCGCGGCCTGATCCAGGAGATCGGCACGGCGCCCGGACCGGGCCAGGCCATCCTGTACGCGACGACCCCACTCTTCCTCGAGAAGATGGGGATCACGTCGATCACCCAACTTCCAGCACTCGCCGATCACATGCCTCCCTCGGAGATCGTTGAGACCCTGGAGATGCCCATGCGACCGGAGTCATCATCGAACGACTCAACAAATTGATCGCACGATCCGGCATCGCCTCCCGACGCAAGGCGGACATCCTCATTGAGCGCAAGAGGGTCACCGTTGATGGTGCCGTCGCGAGGCTGGGTGATCGCATTGATCCCCAGACCGCTGTCGTGGAGGTCGACGGTGTCCGTCTGCCGCTCGACCCCGTGTTGCGGACGTGGCTCGTGTACAAACCCGTGGGTGTCCTCTCCACGATGAACGACCCCCAGGGGCGCCCCATCGTCACGGATCTCGTCCCGAAGGACCCACCCACCAAACCGGTCGGTCGTCTCGACGTGCATTCGGAGGGGTTGATGCTCCTCACCAACGACGGAGACCTGGCGTTGCGGGTCACGCACCCTCGGTACGGCATCGAGAAGGTGTATCAGGCGATGACCACAACGGCGGCGCGACCGAGCCATGTTCTCAGTCTGCTTGACGGAGTCGAACTCGACGACGGTGTTGCTCGTGCCAAGAAGGCAAGGATCGTCACCAGCCACGGTGACCGATCCGTGGTTGAGGTCGTCATGACCGAGGGACGAAAGCGGGAAGTCCGTCGGCTCTTTGAGGCGGTCGGTCTCACCGTGGACCGCCTTGTGCGGGTCTCAATTGCCGGTATCACGGACCGAACGCTCAGTCCGGGGGAACACCGACCCCTCACCATGGACGAGATCCGGTCGATCTACCGGAAAGCGCGGGAGGCGGAATGATCAACCGCACCATCACAGGGACGTCAGACACGTTTGCGACGTCCGTTCAGGTACCCGGTGACAAGTCACTCTCCCATCGTGCCCTCCTCTTTGCCGGCATGGCGACGGGGGACAGCTTGGTGACCGGTCTCGCCGGGGGGCTTGATGTCGCCGCCACGGCGATGGCCCTACGCGCACTTGGTGTGGAGATCAACGGCGAACAGGTCCGCTCCCCAGGGGTCCGTGGCTGGTCCCAACCAAGCGAACCGATTGACTGTGCCAACTCGGGAACCACGATGCGGCTCCTTGCGGGGATCCTGTCGACGTCGCACCTTCAGGTCGAGCTGGTTGGGGACGCCTCGCTGTCGAAGCGGCCGATGACGCGGCTGGTGGCACCGCTGGAGAGCCTTGGGGGGGTAATCAGGACGACCAACGGAGTTCCGCCGCTGACGGTGGGTGGTGCCGACGTCATTTCGCCTGCCGACATTTCCATTGACACGGCGTCGGCACAGGTCCGCACCGCGTTCGAGCTCGCTGCCCTCGGGTGCGTCGGATCCTCGACGGTCGACAGTCCAGCGGGGTTTCGTGACCACACGGAGCGCTGGCTCCGCGCCATGGGGCTCGGCGATTGGGAGACACGAACGAGGTTTCGGATCGATCCGGGTCCCATCCCACCAGCCCGGTTTGATGTTCCGGGTGATCCGTCATCGGCGGCGTTCCTCTGGACCGCAGCCGCAATCTCGCCGGGGTCCCAGATCGTGACCCCCGGTGTCTCGCTCAACCCGGGGCGGATCGGGTTTCTTGAGGTCCTTGACAACATGGGCGCCGGCATCGAGGTCGTCGTCACCGATACCGTCGGTGGGGATCCCGTTGGGGACGTCAAGGTGACGGGGCAGTCCCTGCATGGGGTTGAGGTGGCGGGGGATCTTGTCGCCTCGACCCTTGACGAGCTCCCACTCGTGGCGGTGCTCGGGGCGTACGCCGATGGGGTCACGACGGTGCGTGACGCCGGAGAGCTCCGTGTGAAGGAGTCCGACAGGATCGCTGCGATCGAGCAGATGTTGGTCGCCCTCGATGGCGGCATCGCCACCACCGACGATGGGTTTGCGGTGGTTGGTACCGGGTTTCTCAACGGGGGAACGGTTGAGACGTTCCACGATCACCGGATCGCGATGGCGGCCGCGGTGGCAGCAACCCGTGCCTCGGGCGCCGTCGAGATCCTGGACTCCGGCGTGGCTGCGGTGTCGTGGCCCGGCTTCTATGAGACGTTGGAGGGGTTGTGGTCATAGCGATCGACGGACCAAGCGGGGTCGGCAAGTCAACCGTTGCACGGCGCGTCGCGGCCCAGCTCGGCATGGCGTATCTCGACACGGGGGCAACCTACCGGGCGGCCACACTTGCCGTGCTGCAAGCGGAGGTCGACCTGACCGATGAGCGTGCGGTGCTCTCCGAGCTGGAGCACCACCGGATTGACTACGACGAGGACGGGATTCTGCTCGACGGCCAGAGCGTGGC
>CAZULI010000120.1:0-5527 GCA_964621095.1 uncultured Acidimicrobiaceae bacterium
GTACGGCAGGTAGTTGTCGACCTTGCGCAGGTCGTAGGCGACCCCGGATGCCCGCAGGTTCGGGCCGGTGAGCCCGTACTCAAGCGCCTTGTCACGAGGGATCACACCAACCCCGACGGTACGCATCCTGATGAACTCGTTCTCGGACACGAGGGTGTCGATGTCATCACAGATCTGATCCATCCGGTCCATGGCTTGGAGCGCCTGCTCGAAGAATCCGGCAGGCACGTCCATCGACTGCTTCTTCGTCATGGAGCCACCACCGTACGCAGGCTTGATGCCACCCACCCGGTTGAAGTTCGGGTGGAACCGTCCCCCGGTCATGTTCTCGATCAGCTCGAGGATGAACTCCCGTTCCCGCAGTGCGTACATGAGCGGCGTCGTGGCCCCGAGTTCGAGGGGGTACGACGACAGGAACACGAGGTGGGACGCGATCCGGGCGAGCTCGGTGAGGATCATCCGGATGTACTGGGCCCGCTCGGGCACCTCGATCCCCATCAACTTCTCCACACCAACCACGAGCGGAATCTCGTTGGCGTATCCGGCGACCCAGTCGATGCGGTTCACCAGCGTGATGATCTGGGCGTAGCTGCGGACCTCGCAGAGCTTCTCGTAGCCACGATGCATGTACCCGATCACCGGCTCGACGTCACGCACCCGCTCACCCGCGAGATTCGCAACCAACCGCAGCACACCGTGGGTGGACGGGTGCTGAGGCCCGATGTTGATGGTCATGTCGGGCGTCTGAAGCTCCACGGACACGGCAGCCTCGGAGCGGAGGATCATCTCCGGCGTCGTCATGATTCGTCACCCTCATCGTCGTGGTCGGCGTCTTGGCCAACATCTTGTGCACTGGCGTCCTCACCCCGCTGGGGGAGCTCCGGCATCGGCTCGACGTCCACATCGCCGGGCCATGGTTTCACTTCCCTTGACAGCAGCGGGTAGGACTTGAGCAACGGGTTGCCGATGAAGTCGTCCGGGAGGTACAAGGGGGCGAGGTGGGTGTTTCCCTCGAAGGCGATGCCGAACATCTCGTGGGCCTCACGCTCATGCCACGCCGCCCCTCCAATGGTTGGGGCGAGGGATGCAATGGTTGGGTTCTCCTTGTCGAGAACCGCCACAAAGATGGCTCCATCGTTGTTGTTGACCGAGGAGAGTCGGCACAGCACCTCGAACCGCTCCTCGAGTCCATCGACGTCGTCGACCGGGTCGCCGACCTCAACCTTCTTTGACCAGTCAATCACCGAGAGCCAGCTGAACAACTCAAGCTCTTTGCGGGCCTCGTTGATCGTCTCGACCCAACGGGCGGGATCCACATGAATTCGCACCGTGTCGAACGCAACCGTCGAACCGAGGGCCCCAACGGACTCAACCAGACGGGCGGCGAAGTCCTCGAGTGAATCGACCGCCACGACTTCCTCGGACACCTCGACGTCGTCAGACGCCGCGGTGTCGAGCGAAGTGTCGGTCGGATCAGCGACGTCGGTCATCAACCGCCCTCCACTTCTTCTTCACATCCTCGTTCAGGATCTGCTTTTGGAGCAACACGATGCCTTCGAGGAGGGCCTCGGGACGGGGCGGGCAGCCGGGGACGTAGACATCGACGGGGATCAACTGGTCAACCCCCTTGGTCACCGAGTACGAGTCCCAGTACGGTCCACCCGTGTTGGCGCACGAACCCATGGAGATCACGTACTTTGGCTCCGGCATCTGGTCGTAGAGGCGCTTGATGGCGGGAGCCATCTTGTCCGTGACGGTTCCAGCAACGACCATGAGATCTGACTGGCGAGGTGACGCAGGGAGCGGCACGATGCCGAACCGCATGAAGTCATACCGTGGAGCCGACGCCGCCATGACCTCGATGGCGCAGCATGCAAGACCGAACTGGAAGTACCACAGCGAGTACGTCCGTGACCAGTTGAGAAGCCACGAAATCGGCTTTGGCAGGTTGAACCTGTCGATCACTCCCATTTGAGCACGCCCTTCCGGATGGCGTAGATCAGACCCATGAGAAGAATCCCGATGAAGACGAACATCTCCACAAGGATGAACAGGCCCCGGCCTGCTGCCTGGAAGGCGTCAAGCTGAATGGCCCACGGGAAGATGAAGACCGCCTCAACATCAAAGATCAGGAACATCAGGGCGAAGATGTAGTACCGGATGTGGCTCTGGTTCCAGCCACCCATGAGGGGTTCGATTCCCGACTCGTAGACGACGTCCTTGAAGCCGCCGGGATGTTTGGGGGCGATGAGTTTTGAGACGCCAACCGCCGCCCCAACCAACACCGCCCCAACCGCAATGAACAGCACGACCATGAGGTAGTCGCCGTAGTACTGATCAAGCACGCCGAGTAACCCTTCAAGACAGAGAGGCTGGTCGTTCCCTTACGGGGTGCGATTCTATCCCTGTCCGTGGTTCCACTAGTAATTTGGCCAGCCCGGACCTTCGGACGGCCGTGACACATGGCCATCATCGACGGGGGCGGCTGCACTCGAGCGCCCGTATGCTGGGATGATGGAGCTGCCCGCGATACCGAGTTATGACGGACGTGGCTTGGTCAATCTCGTGGCAGAGATCGAACAGCGGCTCACCGGTACGGCCGTTTCGCCCGTCCTCGATACCAAGCTCGGCCGCTCGATTCCACCTGCGTCAACGTACGTTCTCGTCCTCTTTGACGGTCTGGGGAGCCACCAACTCAACCACCCCAGGGCACGGGACATTGCTGCTCGGGTGACGGGGGTCCTCGACGCCCCCTTTCCGGCAACCACCACGGTCAGCCTCGCGACCGTGGCAACCGGAGTTCCACCCTCCCAACATGGATTGATCGCCTACAAGATGTGGATGCCCGAGGTTGACTCCGTGATCAACACGATCCACATGACCACCACGAACGGGGAACCCGTGCCGGGGCTCGATGCCCACGGGTTGCTCCCGTCACCCAACCTGTGGGAGCGTCTCGCCGCCGTTGGGATCGAGCCGGTGGTCGTCCAACCAGGGAACTTCGCTTCAACGCTCCTCACCACCGCGCTGTACCGCGGCGCCCGGTTCGAGGGGTACTGGAACCTTGACGATGCAGTGCAGGTCACGGTCGATGTCGCCTCCGTCAACCGTCGTCTCGTGTTTCTCTACGTCCCGGATGTTGATTTCGCGGCGCATGTGGCCGGTCAGGGCTCCGAGGAGTACGACCAGGCAATGGGGCGCGCCAACACGATCTGGGCACGCCTCACGACGTCGCTTCCCGACGACGTGTGTCTGATCGGGACGGCAGATCACGGACATGTCGACATTGGCGCAACGTCGAGATACCGCATCGAGGACGACGAACTCGCCGGAGGTTTCGTCTCCGAGGATGGTCGGGTCGTCTTCGTCCACGGCGACGGATCGGCACTCGCCGACCGCTTCGGCGGGGTGTGGCACCCCCTCGATGATCGCCCCCTGTGGTGGGGTCCGGATCCGATGCATCGAGCGTTCGGGGAGCGGGCTCCCTCCGGCATCGTGTTTCTCCCTCCGGCCACTGTCGCCCTGACCCCCCGGTCCAACCGACACCTCATCGGGTACCACGGTGGTGCCGATCGGCGCGAGATCGAGATCCCCCTCCTCGTGAGGTGACCACCGGGGGTGGGACCAGTCAGCCCGCTCCCTTCATCCGGACCAGCCGACTGCTCGCGTGTCCACCACGACACATTTCTCATGTGGTCTAGGACTCGCATGCCATTAGCTTTCCCTCAACAATTCATTAGGCGTACCAAATAGATCGAGAGAAGGAACAGATCGTCATGAAACGAATCGCGCTGGTCGTACTCGTCGCTGCCATGGTCGCATCGGCATGCTCGTCATCATCATCGGATGAGGCATCCATCACCCTGTACTCAGGGCGGACGGAGGACCTGGTCCAACCCATCATCGACGCCTTCACCGAGGAGACCGGCATCCAGGTGGTCGTGAAGTACGCCGGTTCGGCCGATCTGGCCGCAACCATCCTCGAGGAAGGCGATGCATCGCCTGCTGATGTGTTCTTCGCCCAGGATCCGGCATCCCTTGGAACCGTGGCGCTCGGAGGGCTCTTCGACACGCTCTCAGAGGACGTCCTCAGCAGGGTGCCGTCACGATTCTCCGATGACACGGGGAAGTGGGTTGGGACCTCCGGCAGGGCGAGGGTCGTCGTCTACGACGCATCCGAGCTGTCAAAAGAGGACCTCCCGCAGACCGAGGACGGGTTCACGGACCCTGCCTGGGCAGGTCGGGTCGGAATCTCTCCGACGAACGGATCGTTCCTTGCGTTCGTGGCAGGCAAGATCCTCCTCGATGGTGAGGACGCAACCCTCCAGTGGCTCAAGGACATGAAGGCGAACGGTTCACCGACCTATGCCAAGAACGGCCCCATCGTCGCTGCGGTCAACGCCGGTGAGATCGATGCAGGACTCGTCAACCACTACTACCTCCTCCAGGCACTTGCGGAGAACCCCAATGAGGTGGGGATGAACTACTTCTTCCCCGTCCCCACGGCTGGCTCCCTCGTCATGCCGTCGGGTGCAGGGATCCTTTCGAGTTCCAAGAACAAGGAGTCAGCGAACCGCTTCATCGAGTGGCTCCTGGGCGAGTCGACCCAGAGGTACTTCGCTGACGTGACGTTTGAATATCCGTTCAGCGCCGGTGTTGCCGCCAACGCGGTGCTGCCACCCATCGACACGATCACCACCCCGGATCTCAATCTCTCCGACCTTGCAGGTGTCCTTGACCGTGCAACCGACCTTGTCGCCGAGGCCGGCTTGTTGTGACCTCAGGGCGCAGCGCAATCGACGTTGGACCGCTCACCGATCCCCCTGGGATCGGTGAGCGTCGGTTGCGGGGAACGCCACGCAAAGCACCGTGGTGGCTCTGGGCGGGTTCGCTCGCCATCGTCCTTCCTGTGGCCCTTGCCATCGGGGCCCTTCTGCTCCGGGCAGTGAGCGCGTCCGAGTCGGCGTGGAACACCCTGTTCTCCATGCGCACCATCGAACTGATGTGGCGCTCGTTCCTGCTGACGGCGATGGTGACGGCGTCTGCTGCGTGCGTGGGTGTGGGTGGGGCCTGGGCGGTTGCCAGGACGGACATTCGGTTCAAACGTCTGTGGGGCGTTGCGTTTGTCCGCCCCCTCGTCATCCCTTCGTACGTCATTGCAACGGTGCTCATCTCCTCCTCGGGACCGAGGGGGCTGATCGCCCAGATGACCGGCGTCGGGGTTCCGTCCCTCACCGGCCTCCCCGGTGCGTGGCTCGCATTGACGCTGGCCACCTACCCCTACGTCTTTCTGGTGACGGCCGCCGCGATCGGAAGCATCGATCCGGCACTTGAGGAGGCAGCTCGTGGGCTGGGTGCCTCACCGATGCGGGTCTTCCGGACCGTAACCCTCCCCCAGCTCCGGCCCGCCGTCGGGGCGGGCGCCCTCCTGGCTGCGCTCTACACCCTGTCTGACTTCGGGGCGGTGTCACTCATGCGGTTTGATGCGTTCACCAGGGTGATCTACGCCCAGTACTCAGGAAGGATC
>CAZULI010000121.1:0-5494 GCA_964621095.1 uncultured Acidimicrobiaceae bacterium
TGGTGCCTTTGTCGGCGAGAACGGCGAGTTCGTCGGTCGCACCCTCGCCGACCTTCGCGGCAGTGTCGACGGCTGGGACTGGCTTGTCGTTGCGCTCATTCGAGGGGCCAAAACCGAGATCGCTCGTGGAGACACCACCCTGGTCGCAGGGGACCATGTGCTCATGATGGCGCGCAAGGAGATGGCGCACGACACCTACAAGTGGCTCGGCATCTCGAGCCGTCCCGCAAACAAGGTGATGATCCTTGGCGGAACCCGCCTTGCCCGCCTCACCGCTGGCCTGCTCACCGAGCGGGGCATCCATACCACGGTGATCGAACCCGACATGGACCGTTGCCGCCAGATTGCCGAGGAGTATCCAGAAGTCGTCACCGTTTGCGGCGAGACGTCAGATGTCAAGTTGCTTCGTGCCGAAGGCATTGAGTCCACGGACACCGTGATGGCCCTGACCGGCTGGGATGGGGACAACGTGCTGGGAGCTCTCATCGCCAACTCGCTTGGTGCACGCGACGTGATCGCTCGGTTCACCAACACCGAGCTCCTCGGTCTCGGCATCGGTCTCGGCATCGACGCAACGGTCAGCCCACGATTGTCGGCAGCCAGCGAGATTCTGCGGTTTGTCAGAAAAGGAGCGATCCACGCGGTCGCCACGTTTGCTGACTCAGAAGCAGAAGCGATTGAGTTGCAGGTTGGGCCGAACTCCACGGCTCTGGGGAAGACACTGGCCGAACTCCGCCTGCCCCACTCCCTGATCGTGGGAGGTATCCAGCGTGGCAAGGATGTGTTCGTGCCCCGAGGCACCACCCAGATCGAGGTCGGTGATCGTCTGATCGTGATCGCGCTCCCTGAGGCGATCGCCACCGCTGAGAGCCTCTCTGGCTGACCATGTCCTGGCGCAATCTGCTACACGTTGTGGGCGTCGTCGTTGCCGCGATCGGGGCAGCGATGACCATCCCCATTGTGGTGAGCATCATCTACCAGGAATGGTCTGACGTTCCGGGGCTGGCGGCGAGCGCCGCCGTGACGTTCCTGCTCGGTGTCACCCTCCGGTTCTTCTTCGCTTCTCCTGGGGAACTGAGCACAAGAGAAGGGTTTGCGGCGGTTGGGATGGCGTGGACCGCCATGGCACTCCTTGGTTCCCTCCCGTACCTCCTGACCGGCGGGATCACGAACATCTCCAACGCAGTCTTCGAATCAGCGTCGGGGTTCACCACCACCGGGGCGACGACCGTTACTGATCCGGCACTCCTGTCACACGGTGTCGTGTTCTGGCGGTCCCTGACCCAGTGGATCGGTGGCATGGGGATCATCGTTCTCTCCGTGGCCGTCCTGCCATTGCTCGGCATGGGGGCCGTTCAGCTTGCACGGGCGGAGTCGCCGGGTCCGACCCCGGATCGTCT
Source organism: uncultured Acidimicrobiaceae bacterium (assembly GCA_964621095.1). Taxonomy (GTDB): domain Bacteria; phylum Actinomycetota; class Acidimicrobiia; order Spongiisociales; family UBA5794; genus UBA5794. The sequence continues at coordinate 1,401 of CAZULI010000121.1, forward strand.
CACCCCAAGATTCTCAGAAACCGCGAAGCGACTCTGGTACGTCTACGTCGTCCTCACCGTGCTCCAAGTGGTGTTGCTCGCCGTGGGGGACATGTCGCTGTTTGAAGCCATCAATTACACGTTTTCGACCCTGTCAACCGGTGGGTTCGCGATGCGGACCAGCTCCCCGACGGCGTACAGCTCATACGCCCAATGGGTCATGATCGTGTTCATGGCACTGGCAGGGATGTCGTTCGCCCTCCACTACACGTTTGTCACGAAGGACAAACGTGCCTACTTCAAGTCGGTGGGGCTGCGCGTCTATCTGGGCATCATGGCGGCGGCTGCCATCTTGATGATGATCGGGACCTGGGGAGGGTCCGTCCTTGTCACCATCCGGGACTCGGTGTTCACGGCTGTGACGGTCATGACAACCACGGGGTTCGGGACCGTCGATTTCACCGTCTGGGGACCAGCCCTCCAGCTCGTCATCGTTGGGCTCATGTTTGTCGGCGGCATGGCCGGTTCCACTTCAGGATCGATCAAAGCCGACCGACTCCTGATCCTGTCCGAGGCCTCAAGGACCGACGTACGCAGACTCATTCACCCCCGGGGGGTGTTCATCACCCGGATCGGCAAGAAACCGGTCCCTGACGTGCTGGTCGAAACCGTGCAGACCTTCTTTCTCTTGTACATGTTCGCATTCATGAGCGGTGTGCTCGTGGTTGCCACGATCGGCTTTGTCGCCTCGTCGGATCTCGACCTGGTCACGATCGTGTCGGGGGTCGCTTCGGCCCTCGGCAACGTCGGCCCGGGTCTCGGCGAGATCGGCCCAACCGGTACCTGGGCCGTGTTCCCCGCAGCGAGCCAGTGGGTGCTGTCGGGCCTGATGGTGATCGGGCGCCTCGAGATCCTCCCCATTCTCATTCTCGTGAGCCCAGAGGTGTGGAGAAAATAAGGACACCAAGGGTGCGCCTCCGTGGCGTTGGAGTCCTCGGGACCCAGCGGGCGTTGGACGGTCCGTTGTGGGGGAGAAACCGGACGTACTAAACGGTTGGAACCTGCGATCTCATGCCGCATGGCCGTATACTGGCGCCCGTTCTGAACCTCTTCAATCCAGGAGTGATTGCTGTGTCAAATCCCGATGTATGGCTGTATGTAGCCATGGCTGTCGGCGTTGCCGCCTTGCTACTTGCAACCGTTTACGGCCGCCAGGTGCTTGCGGTCTCGCCGGGCAACGACCGCATGGTGAGTCTGATGAACGCCATCCGGGAGGGCTCGATGGCGTTCATGCGACGCGAGTATCTCGCCATTGCCGGGTTTGTGGCGATCATGGCGGTGCTCATCTACGTCCTTCTCCCAGAGTGGGGCCGTCCGTGGGGTGCCGTCGGGTATGTGTTCGGGGCGGCGTTGTCGGGTCTTGCAGGCTTCGTTGGGATGCGGATCGCAACTGCTGCCAACGCGAGGACCGCTGAAGCAGCCCGTACGGGTGGAACGGCCGGCGCTCTGCCGGTTGCCTTCCGAGGCGGCGCCGTCATGGGGTTCACCGTTGCCGGTCTCGGACTTCTCGGATTTGCCATCGGGATCTGGTTCTTTGACATGATTCTCGAGCAGGAGCTCTGGGTCGACATGGTGACCGCCATCGGCCTCGGTGCATCCTCGATTGCGCTGTTTGCCCGCGTTGGGGGAGGGATCTACACCAAGGCTGCCGACGTGGGAGCAGACCTCGTCGGAAAGGTTGAGGCCGGGATTCCCGAGGACGACCCTCGCAACCCGGCAACCATTGCCGACAACGTCGGTGACAACGTCGGTGACGTCGCAGGTATGGGAGCAGACCTTTTTGAGTCCTACATCGGTGCCTTGGTTGCACCGATCGCGTTTGCATCCATCGTTTTTGTTGGCACCGCGTTCCAGGTGCACATGATCTTCTACCCACTGCTGATCGCTGCGGTCGGCATGCTCGCGTCCATCATCGGGTCATTCCTCGTACGTCCCCGAGGGGACGACCTCGCCCGAGCCCTCCACTCGGGAACGTGGACCGCAGCAGTCCTCACCGTGGTCGGTGTCGCCGTACTCACGCCGCTGATGTTTGATGGTGTTGCAGGCGTCAAGAACTCATGGGGGTTCTTCATTGCGGTCCTGGTCGGCCTCGCGGTCGGTCTCGTCGTTGGAAAGGTCTCCGAGTGGTACACGTCGGATCACTACAAGACGGTCAAGGAGATCGCACGTCAGTCCGAGACCGGACCGGCAACCGTTGTCCTCGCCGGCATTGCTGAGGGGAAGAAGTCTGCTGCCTACTCCGTGATCGTTGTGACCCTCGGCATGGGGGCCGCCTACTGGGCGGGTGACCTCGCCGTCGATGGTGGGGGGATCTACGGGGTCGCAATCGCTGCGATCGGGGTGCTCTCGACACTCGGGATCACCATCTCGGTCGATGCGTACGGTCCGATTGCGGACAACGCAGGCGGTATTGCCGAGATGGCCGATCTTCCGCACGAGGTGCGCGAAGCAACCGACCAGCTCGACTCGCTCGGAAACACAACCGCAGCGGTCGCAAAGGGGTTTGCCATCGGATCGGCGGCCGTGACCGCCCTCGCCTTGTTCTTCACCTTCGCCAAGGCAGTCGGCGTCGAAGGGCTTGACATCCTCAACATTGAGGTGGTGATGGGGTTGTTCATCGGTGGGATGTTCCCGTACCTGTTTGCCGCCATGACCGTCCAGGCCGTCGGCAGGGCAGCGTTCCAGATGATCGAGGAAGTGCGTCGCCAGTTCCGAGAGATCCCTGGTCTGCGTGAAGGCAAGGAAGGGGTCACCCCCGAGTACGCCAAGTGTGTCGACATCTCAACGAAGGCGTCCCTCCGTGAGATGATCATCCCGGGTGCGCTTGCCGTCGCGTTGCCACTCGTGGTCGGGTTCGTTTCGGTTGAGATGCTCGGTGGACTGCTTGCAGGGGCTCTCGTGTCCGGCTTCCTCCTGGCCATCTATATGGCGAACGCCGGTGGTGCATGGGACAACGCCAAGAAGTTCATCGAAGCTGGTGCCTACGGTGGGAAGGGGTCCGATGCCCACAAGGCAGCGGTCGTGGGCGACACGATCGGCGACCCGTTCAAGGACACGGCCGGTCCCGCGATGAACATCGTGATCAAGGTGATGACCGTCGTCTCCCTCATCTTCGCCTCAGCGTTCATCTCGTAGGTTCACAGCCAACTTCCGAACGGTCCTAGCCTGACCGGACAAGGGAGAGAGCGGTGGCCAAGACGATCACGATCATCAGACATGCTGAAACCCACGCCAACCGGGAGGGTCGGTGGCAGGGTTCCAGCGATTCAGGGATCTCTGACCTCGGTCATGCCCAACTTGATCGGCTCGCGGCCAGGTTCTCGGGGACCTCTCCCGATGTGGTCATCGCATCGGACCTTCCCCGGACCATGGCAACAGCGGCCGTGTTGGGTGACGTGGTCCCCGATCGTGGGTTTCGTGAGTTCTCGATCGGGTCCTGGGAGGGGTTGACGTCAGCCGAGATCGCCAACCGGTTTCCTGAACAGTGGCAGGCGTTCGCCGATGGTGAGGATCTCGCCCCGGGGGGTGGCGAGCAGATGTCCCAGTTCGTCAAGCGGGTGGGCGCAGCGTTTGACGATCTTGCCTCAAGACTGGCCGATGGTGCCCACGCGGTCGTGGTCACCCACGGCGGTGTGATCCTCGCGTTGCTGAGCCAGATTGCCGGATTCAGGGGGACAGGACACATCACCCCAGCACACAACACCAGCGTCTCCCAGGTCACGATCACCGAGACTGGGGAACGGCGCTTGGACGTCTTCAACGACGCCACCCATCTTGATGGTGATCAGAAACCATGGAGAGCGACCGGTCAGCAGGCAACGTTCGTCCGCCATGGCCAGTCGGAGGGGAACGTCGCAGGGACGTGGGACAGCACCACGGATACGCCGCTCACCGATCTCGGGAAACAGCAGGCAAAATCCGCAGCCGTGCACGCCCCCGTGGTTGAGGCCATGTTCAGCTCTCCACGGATCAGGACAACCCAGACCGCGGAGATCATCGGTGCGGGGATGGGGACAAAACCCACCACCGATGAAGGCCTCGTCGAGATGTTCTTT
>CAZULI010000122.1:0-5489 GCA_964621095.1 uncultured Acidimicrobiaceae bacterium
CAGGCGACCGAGTTCGCAACCCCACGGTTCGATGTGTACGCCAACGCCACGGCGCGACCGACGACCGATGTGCAACAGACGCTGTCGGACCAGCTCACGGCAACGGTCCGGTTCGATGAGACGCTCACCAATCTCGCCGAGGACGGGATCACCACGTTTGTCCATGTCGGACCCGGCGATGTCACCGCGGGCTTTGCGAAGCGCACCGTGGAAGGAGCCGAGGTGAAGGTCGTCGCGACCGTTGAACAAGCACGCTTGGTCGCAGGCGAGCTGTCCGTACAATGACGCATGCTGTGAGGGAAGGAAGCTGATGAAGAACGCGACCATCACGGGGTGGGGCCGGTGCGTTCCCCAACCGGTTGTGACCAACGAGGAACTCGCCACGGTCGTTGACACCAACGATGAATGGATCACCACCCGTTCCGGCATCAAGGAACGCCACGTCTCCCACGTGCTCAACTCCGAGATGGCGACCCTTGCCGGCAAGCGCGCACTTGCTTGTGCAGGGCTTGAGCCAACAGCCATCGACTACATCGTGCTTGCCACTTGTACTGCTGACCGCCAGATCCCTTCAACGGGGTGCCAGGTCCAGCTCCAGTTGGGGGCGACGAACGCCGCAGCCGTCGACATCAACGCAGGCTGCACGGGGTTTGTCTACGGGATGTCGGTGGCCCAGGGATTCACCGCCACCGAGACGGCGGAGCGGGTTCTCCTCATTGGTTCAGAGCGCATCACGAGTTATCTCGATCTCGACGTGCGTTCCACCGCCGTGCTCTTCGGTGACGGTGCCGGTGCCGTCGTGCTCGAAGCGACCGATGAACCCATTGGCATGATGTCCATGACGCTGGGTGCTGATGGGAACGGTGCAGCCTCCCTGACCGCAACGGGGTTGGGGACCGAGTACATCGGCTCCGAGGAAGGTCTTGCGATCATCATGGACGGCTCGGAGGTGTTCAAGCACGCGGTCGTCAAGATGGGGGAGTGCACGATCGAGGCAGCTGAGAAGGCCGGCTGGACCACCGACGAGATTGATCTGGTCATCCCTCACCAGGCCAACATCCGTATCATTGACGCCGTTCGCCGCCGCATCCAGGCACCCGAGGAGAAAGTGTTCGTCAACATCCACAAGTACGGCAACACCTCGGCAGCCACCATCCCGATTGCGCTCACGGAAGCGCTTGAGCAGGGCCTCGTGACCCCGGGAAGCCGGATCATCATGGCCGCGTTCGGTGCCGGGTTCACCTGGGGTGGAACGGCGGTCAAGTGGGGGGAGCGGACCACCCCGATCAGGACGATCGACGAAGAACTCCCTGAGCCAGACCTCACCGGTCTTGAGATCATGCGTTCCCGCCACCGGGTGTTCCAATCGTGACCGGCGTTGCCCTCGTCACGGGTGCGTCGCGTGGTATCGGGCGGGCCATCGCGCTCCGACTCGCCGCTGATGGCCATGCCGTCGGTGTCAACTACGCCTCGAGTGCCGCCAGCGCGGAGGAGGTCGTCGCTCAGATCGTTGCCGCTGGTGGGCGGGCGGTCGCCATCAAGGCCGATGTTGGCAACGAGGATGACGTGCGTGCGATGTTCGACACCGTTTCGACGGACCTCGGTCCGGTGACCGTTCTGGTCAACAACGCCGGGATCACCGAGGACGGTTTGCTGTTGCGGATGGGGACCGAACAGTGGGATCGGGTGATCACCACGAATCTGCGGTCCGTGTACTTGTGCACGAAAGCGGTCCTGCGAGACATGATCAGGGCGAAAGGTGGCCGCATCATCAACATCTCGTCCGTCTCGGGGTTGGCCGGGAACGCGGGCCAGGCGAACTACGCCGCGTCGAAGGCGGGGATCATCGGGTTCACGAAGTCAACGGCGAAGGAGGTGGGGTCCCGGGGCATCACCGTCAACGCCGTTGCCCCCGGGTTCATCACGACCGACATGACCGGTGCTCTTGGTGACGGGATCACCGACGCGGTCGTCCAACAGATCTCGCTCGGACGGCTCGGGTTGCCAGAGGAAGTCGCTTCCGTAGTTGGCTATCTTGCCTCCGACGGGGCGTCGTACATCACAGGCCAGACGATCGTCGTTGACGGCGGTCTGGCACTCTGAACAAGCAGGAGGCGGGAGCCATGAACAGGAACGACATTGAAGCGAAGATGACAGAGCTCCTCGTGGAGGAACTCGGTCTCGATGCGGACAAGATCACGATGAGCGCGACGTTCGAGGAGGATCTTGAGGTTGATTCTCTCGGTGTCGTTGAGTTGCTCATGGCGCTCGAGGACAACTTCGGCGTCCAGATCCCTGATGAGGAAGCTGAGACCCTTGTCACGGTTGGTGAGGCAGTTGATCTGGTCGAAAAGAAGCTCAACGCCTAAGGAACCATCATGAAACAACGGCGGGTCGTTGTGACCGGGCTGGGGACCATCACCTCACTCGGCGCTGATGTCAACACGTTCTGGTCGAACATTCTTGCGGGCAGGAGTGGTATCTCGACCATCGAGAGCATTGATACGTCCGACATCACCACCCACATCGGTGCGGAGATCAAGGACTTCGACATCGAGCAGTACATGTCGCGCAAAGAGGCGCGCCGGCTCGATCGAAGTTCCCAACTCTTCTGGGTCGCCACCCAGCAAGCGCTCAACGACGCGGGTCTCTCCTACACCGAGGATGACCCTGCGGCGCTTCGGGCGGGGGTGCTCGCCGGAACCGGGATCGGTGGCATCCAGACGATGGAGGAGCAGATGAAGTTGATGTTTGAGCGGGGACCCGACCGGATCTCCCCCCTCGGCATCGCCATGATCATCTCCAACATGGCAGGCGGTGTGGCATCGATCGACTTCCATCTCTACGGACCCAACAGCACAACGGTCACGGCGTGCGCGGCGTCGGCGAACGCCATCGGCGATGCGGCGTCGGTGATCCAGCGAGGTGCAGCCGACGTGATGGTTGCAGGTGGAGCAGAGGCAAGCATCACCCGTTTCGCCATGGGTGGGTTCGCCCAGGCGAGAGCCCTCAGTACGAACAACGATGACCCCACCGGTGCTTCACGGCCCTTCGACGCTGATCGCGACGGGTTCGTCATGGGTGAGGGGGGTGCTGTGCTCATCATGGAGGAGTACGAACACGCCATGGCGAGAGGTGCCAAGGTGTACGGCGAGATCCTCGGGTACGGGATGTCAGCCGACGGGTACCACATCACCCTTCCCCGACCAGGGGGCGGCGGCGCAGCACGGTCCATGCAGAACGCCCTGACGGATGCGGGGATCGAGCCGGGGGAACTCGACTACATCAACGCACACGGAACCTCCACCGAGGCAAACGACAAGACCGAGACCATGGCGATCAAGACCGTGTTTGGGGACGGGGCGTACTCGATCCCCGTGTCCTCGACCAAGTCGATGACGGGGCATCTCCTCGGGGCAGCAGGTGCACTTGAGTCGATCGTCTGTCTTCTCGCGATCCGGGATGGCATCGTGCCGCCCACGATCAATTACACGACCCCTGATCCTGACTGTGACCTTGACTACGTTCCCAACGTGGCGAGAGAGGTCGATGTGGCACTTGCCATGACCAACTCGTTCGGGTTCGGCGGCCACAACGTCAGCCTCATCTTCGGTCGAGCCGGGTAGTTCACCCTCCGCCGTTCAGTCGTTGGGTGTCTCACACCCCGCGGTTGGTGGCTTGACGCCTGCTGCCACACTCTCCTCGTACTCGTCGAACGAGCGGGCAACGAGGGCAGCCACCAATCCGACACCGACCAGCGAAGCGATTCCGACGACGAATGCGCCGCTGATCGTCAACCCGACGCAAGATCCCGGCAGGCAGATCGTCTCAATGATCGAGGAGCCGATCAGTGCTCCGGCTGCTGCCCCGACGAATGTTGTGATGGCGATGAGTGGTCGCACCTGGACCTTGGCGGCACCGAACGCAAACAGGGCACCGATCACCGCTGCGATGACGGCCCCTGGCACGCCCTGAATGAGAAACCCGGTGATGGCACCGAAGATGGTGCTCATCGTGACGGAGAACCAGTCACTCGCCAGCATCAGAAGGCACCTTGGTTGGGGGTCGTGGGGCGGGAAGGTGGGGAGCGGGGTTGGTCGTGACCGACGCCGCACCCGGGAGCCAAGCGAGAACGCCGACACCCAGCGCACCAATCCACGTCAGCAGACCTGACGGAATCGGCGAGACCACGGCCGCAGCGACCCCGGTCACGGGAACGACGAGGCGGAGCAGCCACAAGCTCCCCGGAAGGGCACGGGCAAACAGGAACGACGACACAACAGCGGTCGACGCTGCGAGCCAGTGAAGCCAGTGGGAGGTGTCGTACGCCCCGAGACCGACGATGAAGGGGGCGACGGGGGCAACGGTGACCAGTGAAAGGGCCACCGCGTTCGGGCCGTCGGGCACCGGTTGCTGACGTACCCAGAACCGGATCCATGGACCAGCAAGACCGACGATCGTCGCCGCACCGAGCGCAACGACCACAAAAACGACGGCACTCGTGTTCGTGGTGGCGAGCACCACCGCAGCGGCAGTGACGCCGCACAGACCCCACCGCCCCCATGGTGCGTGCACGAGGAGGAACCCGGTCACGGCGGTGAACGTGCACAACAGGAGCCCGATCGACACCAGCGCTGTTGCACTCGGTGAGAACCCGCCGGACTCAACCGTGAACGCCACCAACCCGGCTACGACCGTGGTGGCGGCAAGTGATGCGAGTACAAGTGAAAGCTGACGCACTGGCCTTGGCATCCGTTCTTTGGGCGATCCACCGGCTGGTCGATGCACCGCATGGTAGTGAGAATCCTCGTTCTCGATCGGGCCGGGTCAGGCGACGTCCGGTTCCCAGCGCTCGTGGACCGTCCAGCCCGCTGCTTGGGACCCGACGATCCGGGTGACCGATGCGTGCGGTGGGGGCGAGTCCAGCAGGCGGGACAACGGCTGATCGGTGAGGCTGAGGATCAGCGCCGAGACCGGATCCTGGTGGGAGACGATCACGACGGTCGACCCGTCCCTTGGAACGCTGCGCAACGCTGCACGGCGCATCCGAAGCGCAACCTCCTCGAGTGGTTCGTGGGCGAACGGCAACTGGTGAGGTGTCGCGAGGTACGTCTCGAGTTCTCCAGGGAACACCGTGGGCAGATCCTCCCAACCGACCCCCCTCCACGCCGGGTTGACGTTCCATTCGCGCAAGTCAGGGTCCGTTGTGAGTTCAACGCCCGCCACGCCAGCGATCGGTGTTGCCGTGCTCACCGCTCGAAGCAGTGGTGACGCAACCACGGCATCGATCCTGAACCCGGAGAGGTGGTCCGCCGCAGCCCGGGCCTCAAGAACGCCTCTCGGGGAGAGATCAAACCCGGGGAGATCGCCGTAGACGACGTGACGGGGGTTCGCCACTTCGCCGTGGCGGACAACGAGCAGGGTGGTGGGAGCGTCCATGGTCTGAAGGGTATGCGGGCCCACGCGATGTGGGAACTTTGTGGCGTGTG